>JBAYYO010000001.1:0-46311 GCA_041672985.1 Syntrophomonas sp.
TTACCTGAACCTACATCGCCCTGGAGTAAACGGTTCATGCTGAGCGAGGCTTCCATATCACGAATAATTTCATTGCATACCTGCCGTTGAGCGTCGGTAAGTTTATAGGGCAGTCCGCAGGTAACCCGGGCTACCAGGTCATTTTTCGGATGGTGCGCAATCGAGACCCGTTCATTCCTCTGAGTTAATCTTTCTTTCCAAAGGCTTAACCTGAATAAGAGTAATTCTTCGAAAGCCAATCTTCTGCGGGCCATTAGATAAGCTCCTCCGGAGCGGGGAAAATGTATGTTTTGGAAAGCAAATTGTATCTCGCATAGATCGTAACGTTTTCGTACCTCCGCATCCAAAATGTCTGGATAGGATGGCAGATAATTATTTAAGACGTAAATTATTATTTTACGCATGGTTTTCTGATTCAAACCTTCAGTCAGAGAATATACGGGAGCTACAGGGAAATCAGCTTCTTGACCATCAATTATATCGAATTCAGATACATGGAATTCGTTGACACCATAAACATTCTTCACCTTGCCGCTAATGAACAATTCCTGGCCGCTTTTAAGTTGTCGGGAAAGATAAGGCTGATTAAACCAGACCGCTGTAATAATTCCCGAGTCATCCTCAATTCCTGCTTTAAATATATGGAAACCCTGTCTGGTGCGATTATACCTGGTTGCAGCAACTCTTCCGCGAATACTGACAACCACTCCTTCAGACAGGGTTGCTATCTTTTCTGCTTTGTTGCGATTAAAGTAGGTGCGCGGCACATTCCACAGCAAATCAAACACGCTCTGTATCTCCAGTCGGTGCAACAGTTTACTGCGCTGGGGGCCTACACCTTTTACAAATTGTATCCCTTCCGATAATCTATCCATTTTTCCTCCCGATTAGGGGTATACAACCAATCTTTATTCCACTGATAACAAATAGCTATAGTGAGGCTGGCCACCATAGTGCATTTCCACTTCGCTGTCAGGATACTTGCCCATTATCTTGCCCTTCAGTTGCATAGCATCGTTTTCATCAATGTCATTTCCATAAAAAAGGGTTAATAGTTCTTGTTTCTGAGCCTGCATTTTCTCAAGTAAATCCAGAACCACATTCTCGACCACCGACCCTCGTATACTTATGTAATCATTTATAAGACCTATGATGTCCCCTGCCTTTATCTCCAGTCCATTGACAGCCGAATCCCTGACAGCATGAGTCACTTCAGCGTATGCAATATTCTTGATTTCCTGGTTCATGGCCGCCACGATCTGCTCCAGTTCCCCTTCATCATTATAAGCTATCAGAGCACTTATAGCCTGCATCACCGACCTGGTAGGGACAATCTCCACCTTTTTATCACACAGATGTTGGACCTGTTTTGCTGCCATTATTACATTGCCATTGTTGGGAAGAATGATAACTTCAGGAGCATTTATCTGCAGGCAGGCATTCAATAAATCCTCAGTGCTGGGATTCATGGTCTGACCGCCTTCCACCACCTCATCAACACCTAGACTCTGCAGCATCTTTTTGATTCCGTCTCCCACTGCAACCGCTACGAGACCTATCTTCCCGGGCTGCTGTGTTTTAAGCTCTTCCCAAAGATGACGCTGTTCATGCACCTCTTCCAACATATTATTTATCTTAATGTCACTTAAGCTGCCAAATTGCAAACATGTCTCCAGTACCTTGCCAGGGTGATTGGAATGAATATGAACCTTCACCAGGTCGTCATCACCCACCACCAGCATGGAGTCCCCCAGGGGGCCGAGGTGATCTTTAATATCTGCGGAATCAAGTAATTCTCCTTTAATCAGTACCTCGGTGCAATAATTGAAGGCCAGTTCAAGAATCTCCTTTTCTCTTCTATCCTGGTGCGGGGCAGACATTTTCTCTTTGTAGCCATTCAGGGCTATGTCTCTTTCCTGAGCCAAACCGTCAATAAAGCCTTCCAGGAAATATAGAAGCCCCCGCCCGCCAGCATCAACAACCCCGGCTTCTTTAAGTATGGGGAGCATGGTCGGGGTTTTTTCCAAGGTCTTATGACCCTGCTCTACACCAGCCAACAATGAGCCCAATACATCATTGCCTGCTTGGGCCTCGTCTTCGCAGGTTCGGGCAATCTCACGAATAACCGTTAAAATCGTACCTTCCACAGGTTTCATGACCGCCTTGTAAGCTGTATCAGAACCGGCCCGGAGAGCCTGAGCCAACACCACCGAGTTAGCTTCCGCTTTACCTTCCATTACTTTGGCTATACCGCGGAATATTTGTGACATAATTACTCCCGAATTGCCTCGAGCACCCATAAGCGAACCTAAAGAAATAGCCCTGGCTACCCTGCCCAGAGTCTCCTGGCTGTTCTTTTCCCCTTCTTTGGCGGCCGCCAGCAGGGTTAAATACATATTGGTGCCTGTATCCCCATCAGGCACCGGAAATACATTTAGCAAATCAACCTGGTCACGATTATGCTCCAACCTTATACACCCGGCCTTTACGCTCCTGGCCAGGTCATTGCCGTTTATACTATTCAAGCTCAAACTGATTATCCTCCCAACTATATATCTCTAAGTACCTTAACTCCCCTAACGTTTACATTAACACTCGCTACCGGAAGCTCGGCATTATTTTCCAAAACATAGGTCACCTTCTGCATTACATTAGATGCTACTTCAGTTATTCTGATGCCATAACCCACGATAACATAGACATCGATTATCAATCCCTTATCACTGCTGCTTACCTGTACCCCTTTACGTATGGAGTCTATGCGCAGGATATTGCTAATTCCGCTTTGAATATTCTGGGGCACCATGCCCACCAGGCCATAACAATCCAGGGTTGCTAATCCAGCTAAAGTCTCCACCAATTCACGGGTTACGGTAATATCACCCATTTCATTACTCCTAATTTTATACATTCCCTTACCTCCTATCTAACATAATAATAATTCTACAACTTATTATTTATTCCTTCTTCTTGCCCTTTCCAGTGGTATTTGTTAAAATGTTTAAGTGCATCTGTTATAGAGAGGGGGCAAAATAGTGGCAAAATGTGAAATTTGCGGAAAAGGCGTGACTTTTGGTAAGAAGTACAGCCATTCCCATATAAGAACCAATCGTCAATGGAAACCTAATGTACAACGAGTCAAGGTTTTAATTGGTGAGAAAACACCCACCCAAATGTACGTTTGTACTCGTTGCTTGCGTTCAGGTAAAGTTCAGAGAGCTCTATAACTATGGATTAGTTACGTCAGCCTTAGATTTTAGTCTAAGGCTTTTTGTTTTGAGTCCTCAATTTCTTGGCTGGTAAATAGGTAACGTTCCTGGCAGAAGTTACACACCACCTCAATATCCTCGCTTCCTTGAGTTTCCCCCTGTTCCTCATCAGGGAGGCCGCTCAATACCCGCAATAACCTTTCCCGGCTACAGTTACAGGAAAACGCCAAATCCTGCTCACCTAATATCATATATTCTGTTCCCTGCATAATAAGCGGAACAATATCTTCCAGTTTTTCGTGAATATCAAGCAAGTTGCTTATGCTCCCCAGTTTGAGAATGTTTTCCTCGATCATCTGCAATATATCATCACTCGCTGCAGGCAAAGCCTGGACAAATAAGCCTCCCGCAGCTTGAGTGCTCAAATCAGGTCTAACCAGAACCCCTAATGATATCAACGAAGGTATCTGTTCCGAGGCCATAAAATAATGGGCTATATCTTCGGCAATTTCACCGCTGACAAGCGGAACTCGCCCTGCAAAGGGTTGTTTCAAGCCCAAATCTTTACTCACTTCCAAATATCCATCCTTGCCCACCAGTTCTCCCACTGCCAGCTTACCAGGAATAGTCGATGGCAGGTCCGCATAAGGATTGGAAATAAGTCCGCGCACCCTGCCCTGTGAATCGGCGGTTGCCAGCACTGTTCCAGCTGGACCGCTGCCATTAATTCTTAAGGTCAATATGTCTTCATTTCCCTTAAGGTCGCTCGCCATCATAACCGCAGCTGTCAATACTCTGCCCAGAGCTGCTGATGCAGTGGCAGAAGTTCCATGACGCTGATGGGCCTCTTCCACCAGGGAAGTAGTCCGGGCCAGAAGCAATCTTATATTTTTGCCTTGATCAACAATTTTTATTAAATAGTCTCCTTGCTTCATTGTGTTTGATCCTTCCATTAATTATTACAGTAATTATACCCCAAATTCCTCTATTGCATAGGCTAATCGGCAATCATTCTGTTCCATAAACAAAAAGTTGGAAAATATAATGCATTTGTTTCTGCAGACTGGTGGGAAAGCGCTCAACAACTATCCGTATCCATTAAAAAACGAGGCTGTCCCTTGCAATAGACGAACAGCCTCGTTTTTTATTAATTTATTTATCAACTTTTAGCTGCTGCAACTTTTCCTTGAGTCCTGTGGCAACTACCGCAGGCACCATACTACTAACCTCCCCGCCCAGCAGGGCAGCTTCTTTGACCCCGCTGGAACTCACACACATGTAATTACTATCAGCGGTAATAAAAATAGTATTCGCTTCGGGAAGCAACTTTTTGTTCATCATCGCCATTGTGGATTCATATTCATAATCGCTAAACGATCTCAATCCTCTAATGATAACATTGACCTGTTTCTTCTTGAGGTAGTCAACCAGCAGACCTCGGAAACATTCCACTTCGATGTTATTAAGGTGCCGGGTCGCCTCCTTAATCAAATGTACCCTCTCTTCGGGAGTAAATAAAGCCTGCTTGTAAACATTGTGAACCACGGCTACAATAATTTTATCAAACATAGGACTGGTTCGTTCGAGTATATCCACGTGCCCATTAGTCACCGGGTCAAAACTACCGGGATAAACAGCAATCTTCAAGAGTTGATTCTCCTTTCATGCGGGGAAATTATTACTGCTAGAGCTACAGTCAATACAACCAAAAAGACTAAACATTAATTAAGCTGTACTTAAATTAAGCGAAATACTCTTTAGTATTTTAGCACGGAAATTGATTTATACAAGCCATAAATTTTCAGGGATACATCGTTTTCCTATAAGCAGAATAAAAGTTGACCTAAAAAAAGAGGATTCCCTATACAATAAGGAATCCTCTTTATACCGACTTCTTAGTTCATCGACTGCCATAATACCTCAGCCACATCGAATACCTTGGTGTTTTCTTCTGCTTCCGCAGCTTTAACACCATCGGCTATCATAGTTAAGCAGAAGGGGCAGTTGGTAACAATCATCTGGGGCTCGGGCACCAGAAGTTGATCGGTTCTGGTGTCATTAATGCGTTTGTAGCCTTCGAAGGCTTCTTCTTCCAGCCACATCCGGCCACCGCCAGCACCACAGCAGAACCCGAAATTACGGGACTTTTCAATCTCAATAATGTTGCCGCCCGCTGACTTCAAGACCGAACGGGGTTGATCATAAATACTATTGTGTCTGCCCAGGAAACAGGAATCATGATAGGTCATCTTAGCTCCCAGAGATTTACTGGGTTTTAGTTTGCCTTCCGCAATAAGTTTGGCGAGTATTTCGGTATAATGATATACTTCAAACTTACCGCCCATTTGCGGATACTCATTCTTCAGTGTGTTGTACCCATGAGGACACACAACAATAATCTTTTTGACCCCGTAATTATTAAAGGATTCTAAGTTCTGGTTAGCCAAAGTCTGATAGAGATACTCGTTGCCAAGTCTTCTCGCCGAATCACCGCAACAGTACTCTTCTGTACCCAGATAACCAAAGCTGACCCCAGCTTTATCCAATAGTTTAACCAGAGCTTCCCCAACTCTCTTATAACGATCATCGAAGGAAACCGCACATCCAGCATAGAGTAAATATTCAAACTCCTTGCCATCCTCAGGCAGCAGATTGACCATTTCTCTAACGCCTCTCTCTTCCAGCCATCCGGCCCGTCCAGCCCAACCTACACCCCAGGGATTATAGTTGCGTTCCATGTTGGTAAACGCAGCCTGTGCTTCACCCGGCATGTCACCCTGCCACATAACCAAATTTCTGCGCATTTCAGTAATCTTAGGAATATGTTCGATATACATCGGACAGTGTTCCATACAGGCGCGGCAATTGGTACAATCCCAGATAACTTCTGAGGTAACAATATCATAGAGTAGACTCTGCTCCATGGGATTAACTGCTTCCACAGCTTCATCTGTCATGGCCATTTCTTCACTATGCTCTTCATTACCTTTGGCAGCCAGGAGATAGGGTGCTTTTTCATCCAAGTGCTTTTTCATATGTTGGATTAATGTAATTTTAGGGTTAAGAGCCTTGCCGGTATTAAATGCCGGGCAGTTTTCCTGACACCTTCCGCAGCGAATACAGGCGTCCAGATCCAGCAAATCCTTCCAGCCGAAATCTTCTATATTCTCTGCACCAAAGGTTTCCGCTTCTTCAATGTTATAAACCATACGGTTGGCAGAAGGTTCAAGATCACGGAAAACATAGTTGAACATACCAGCAACAATATGCCACAGCTTACTAAATGGTACTAAAGCAATAAACAGGAAGGCTATGGCCATGTGGAACCACCACAGTAAGCGATGCCACATGAGAAGGGTGTCCACCGATAAACCAGCCATAAGGCTGGCAAACATCCAACCGAAGGGAGATGCAATCTTCTCATAAGGCACTTGTTCCATGAAAGGGGTTTGTTGAATTTGGGCTGCTATTCTAGCACCTTCAATAACAAAACCGGTAAACAAAATAACAAATATCAGCAGTAGTATCCAGCCATCGGATGATTTGGTATCATTGAGGCGGTCTGGCTTTTGCACGTAGCGGATGTATGCCAACACAATCATTCCTATTAACGCCAAGAAACCGGTCACGTCAACGATCCAAGACATTCCTATATAAATGGTACCTTCCAGATGAGGCCAACCGATCCAATAATGAGCCGCATCAAGACCAGCCGCCGTGGCTAGAAGCGCAAATCCCCAAAATAGGAAAAAGTGCATCCAACCGGGTAGAGGTTTTCTTATTACTCTAGCCTGGGCTAAAGTATTAACTAAGAAAGATTTGGTACGATCCCAAATCCTATCGTTTCTATGTAGTTCACCTTTGGCCAGCATCCATATCTGAATCCTTTTCCAAATGCCGAATAGAATAACTCCAATGGGAATAAACATGATTAAATATATAAGCCATTCGTAGGGAACGTTAGCCCCAACCTCACGCATCGGGACATCATAAAAACCTCTAATTGGGTGCGATCCGAAAATCATCTATCTAATTCCCTCCTTTTACAACAAGCAAGGATATACTGGATATGCGTAAGCGCATATCCAGTAACACCATTAGTAGCTTCCTAATTCTCTATTTCTTTAATTCGGTAACCAGAATCGGGATGACTTTAAACAGATCTGCAACTACACCAAAGTCTGATACTCCAAAGATAGGAGCTTCAGTGTCCGTGTTGACGGCGGCAATGAATTTTGAGGAAGACATCCCAGCCAGATGCTGGATAGCTCCTGAAATACCACATGCAACATAAAGGTTGGGGAGAACAACTTTTCCAGTTTGACCTACCTGGAGTTCATGTCCCAGCCAACCGGAGTCAATCGATGCACGAGAGCCACCTACGGCTGCTCCCAATAAATCAGCCAGCTCCTCAACCAATTTAATACCATCCGGTCCTTTACATCCGCGTCCACCAGATACTACCACAGCAGCTTCGGCAAGGTCTGGCCTTGCTGATACAGTGGGGATAAAGTCCTTGGCTACCTGATATACATCGGCAGCAGTTGCAGCTACAGCAGCTTTAACAACAGCTCCTGCTCCAGCGGCTTCTCCAACTTCCCATACGCCGGGGCGAATGGTGGCCAGAACGGGACTGCCGGCAACTTCAACCTTGGCTAAAGCTTTACCAGCATAAATAGCTCTGGTAAATACGCCCTTGCCCGCAGAAATCTCTGCAGCAACAGCATCAGTAGCCAGACCTGCATCCAATTTTTGAGCTAACCTGGAAGCCATATCTCTGCCATTAAAGGAATGAGCAAATAATAGTGCATTGGGGCTGAATTCCTTTATCATTGCAACTATTTGGGCTACATAAGCTCCTGTGTTGTAAGCTGCAAAAATATCATCGTCAGCAACATATACCTTATCAGCTCCATACTTTGCTAATTCAGGAGCCAGTGCCTCTACGCCTTTGCCAAATACGACGGCAGATACTTCATCGCCACCCTTTTTAAGCTCAGACAACATTTCAAATGTAACTTTACGGATATTACCATCCTTTTGTTCAACAAAAACCCATGTTCCTGCCATGAATTACCCTCCTTTTTCTACATAAATAAGAATTTATGTGATTATTTTACCTCTACTTTAACGGTATTCTTCATCCATTCTGCCAACTTGACTGCGCATACATCAGCATCGTCTTCTATCTTGATACCTGCAGTTTTGGCAGCAGGCAGTGCAAATTCGATGATATTGGTTTTGTTCTCAACTGCAACTGCATCAACAGTTGCAACGGGTTTCTTTTTGGCTTGCATAATACCCTTCATGGAAGGATAACGGGGTTCATTCCAGCTTACCTGACTGGAAATTACAGCAGGAAGAGCCACTTCAGTTACAGCTGTTCCTCCATCGGCTTCGCAGGTACAGGTAGCTTTATCACCAGCTATTTCTATCGCGGTAATTACGTTAACATGCGGTAAACCAAGAATTTCTGCAACGCGAGTAGGAACTTGTGAAGAACCATCATCAGCAGCAACATGGCCAGCCAGTATTATATTAGGATTCTCAGCCTTAATTGCTTCAGCAAGAGCAACCGCACGTGCATATTCATCGGCACCAGCATCCTGTTTTACCAATATGCCTCTGTCAGCACCCATAGCCAGGGCGGTACGGATTGCATCCATGCCCTTATCGGTACCTGCAGTCAGAACCACTACTTCTTTAGCAATTTTCTTTTCCTTTAATTGAATTCCGCCCTCTACCGCAACCTCATCATAAGGATTGATGATAAGGTTTATACCAGCATCGGAGATTTTGCCGTCCTTCAATTCAATTTTGGCTTCTGTGTCAAATGTTTGCTTAACACACACTAGAACCTTCAAGTTCATTCCTCCTTTTCATCTAATGCTTTTCTGCTATACGAAATTAGAATTACCGGTATACTATGTCTCTCAACCATCACCCCCAAGATATTTATATGTATTTACTTTTTGCCTACGGCAAATTTACCGCCAATTTTGAATAGAATTTACGTTCATAGAAAAAATTTAAGACCAATGATATACTTTCTATATTGAAGTCTAATTTCCTGCTTTTAAGTAACAATAGGCAAAATTTTTATCAATTCTTTATGAGTCTCCTATTAAAACGCATTTAAGGCCAGATTCACCGCTTCGGCGGTCTTGTCGATATCCTTAACAGTATGTGCCCCGGATATAAAACAAACTTCAAACTGAGAAGGTGGAAAATATATACCCGACTCCAACATACGCCGGAAGAACAGCGCATATTTGTCCGTGTCGCAACTTAGAACGGTTTCATAATCGTATACTTCTCGTTCGGTAAAGAACAAGGAAAACAGTGATCCGTTTCTGTTGATGGAATATTTAATATCATGTGCATCGAAAATTAATTGTATTTTGTCTGATAATTGATAAGCCATTTGCTGGATACGTTCATAAAAGCCACCGTCCTGCAATTTTTTCAAAGTAGCAGTCCCGGCGGCCATTGCCAGAGGATTGCCCGACAGAGTGCCTGCCTGGTATACGTCTCCTTCGGGGGCAACCCGATCCATGATTTCTCTTCGGCCGCCATAAGCTCCTACCGGTAAACCCCCACCTATAATCTTGCCCAGCGTTGTCAGGTCAGGTTTAATCCCGAGCTGGGTTTGCACCCCACCATAACATACCCTGAATCCAGTTATAACCTCGTCAAAGATTAACAGACTTCCATACATCCTGGTTATGTCTCGCAGTCCCTCCAGAAAACCGGGCTTGGGATTTATAAGACCCATATTAGCGGCGACTGGTTCCACAACAACCGCAGCAATATCGGGGCCTGCCTGCATAAAGGCCTTTTTTACAGATTCAAGGTCGTTATACCTGCAGACCAGAGTTTCATCAATAAAGGTCTTGGGCACACCAGCACTGGTTGGGATGCCTGTGGTAAGCATACCTGACCCGGCCTTGATTAAAAAGGTATCTGCATGTCCATGATAACAGCCCTCAAATTTGATAATCTTGTCACGTCCAGTATAGGCTCGCGCCAGACGCACCGCACTCATCGCAGCTTCGGTCCCCGAGTTGACCAATCGCACCCTATCTATGGATGGAAAGGCTTCGCATATTAACTGGGTCAACTCGATTTCTCTGGCACAGCAGGCCCCAAAACTGGTGCCCTCCTGGGCGGCCGCGCATATTGCCTGGACTACTTCTGGATGACTATGCCCCAAAATGAGCGGCCCCCACGAGCACACATAGTCAATGAATTGGTTGTCATCTTCATCATAAATTTTAGACCCCCGGCCTTTCTTAATCATCAGCGGGGTCATCCCCACCGACTTAAAGGCTCTGACGGGGCTGTTAACTCCGCCTGGCATATATTTCCTGGCTTTATTAAACAATTGTTCTGATTGTCTGGTATCCATGCTGGGATTCCTCCCCTATTATTTATTCCCTTAACTGGTCTTCTAGAATACTTAAATATATTTCATGCTGGCTTTTTTGAATTCCTTAAGGCTCCTAATAACTATGTACTCACTCAAACCCGTTTGCTGGGCTGCAGCGTCGACAATTTTCATAAGCTGTTCCTCACTCTGGGCATGAATCATAGAAAACAAGTTATATGGAAATGAATCAGGAACCTGTCGCAAATAACAGTGACTAATTGATTTGTATCCAGCCATTATTCGACCTGCTTCATCAGCACTCTCTAATCCAGCCTTCCAGGCGACCATAGCATTGGAGCCGTATCCGGCCTGCTGATGGCGAAGCACAACTCCCCATCTTCTCATGATGCCTTTTTGCCCCCATAATTGTATCCGCTCAACTATCTCCTGTTCAGAAATACCCAGTTCCTCGGCAAGTTTCTGAAAGGGACGTGTTTTTAGAGGGAGGTCTCCCTGTATTAAGGCTATAATACCCCTGTCTATTGCATCATACATCATTAGAACTCCCCATATCGAAAGATACTTTTATTTTATAAACCTTCTGGGCCGGCATATTGATTATTTTTAGGCCTAATAAGGTTTCCAGTTCGCTCAGTTTTGCTTCCAACTCCTCAAGGGAGGGCATTGTTAACGTAAACCACATATTATATTCATGATCCCTTAGATAATTATGAGTAACCCCTGGCAGCTGATTTATTATCTCCGCTGCCTCTTCAATTTGTACCTCCGGAACGGTCACGGCACACAGGGTAGAATAAAAGCCCAAACTACGGGAGTCCATGATGCCCCCGATTCTCCTGATCACACCACTGGCCTTCATCGCCGCAATTCTGGTCAGGAGTTCTTCCTCACTGATGTTCAGTCGATTAGACATTTCCTGAAAGGGCTGTACAGCCAGCGGAAAATCATTTTGTAATATGTCTAGAATTTTTCTATCCACATTCTCCCCGACACGCACCTAAACATCCCCCCTGGGGTGGTATAAACACCAGCTATCTTCCGCCATATAATCACCATTATAATAATTCGCTCGGGCTCTGCAACCCCCACAGCGGGTCTTATAATCACATATCCCGCACTTACCCTTATAATCCATAGTGCGCAGCTTTTGTAAAATCTCATTGTCCCGCCAGATACTATCAAAGGACTTTTCCCTAACATTGCCGAGTGGCATGTCCAGGTAGGCACAGGGCTGAACATTTCCGGTCGGACTGATAATACAGTAGCTAATCCCTGCCAGGCACCCTTTAGAAAATCTGAGGGGTATGCCTTTTTTATCGGCTACCCTGATGAACTGGGGAGCACAGGTAGGCTTTATTTCAATTGACACCGTCTTCTGTTTTTCCATCACTCGAGCTATGGTTTTCTCATATTCAACTACTCGTAAAGCCTCATCCTCAATATTTATAGCCCTCCCGGTGGGCACCAGAAAGAATATGTGATGGGCCATGGCACCGATCTCAACAGCAAAATCTGTTATAGTTTCCAATTCCTCCACATTCCAATCCATAACCGTGGTATGAATCTGAAAAGGCAAACCTGCTGACTTGAGGTTTTCCATGCCTTCAACCGTCAGCTGATAAGCGTTATCCAGTTTGCGGAAAGAATTGTTTTTGACAGGGTCAAGGCTGTCAAGACTAACGCCTGCCGCCATAAAACCGGCTTTTTTCATCCGGCTGGCCACCTCGGGGGTAATAAGGCTCCCGTTGGTTCCCATAACTGCACGCAACCCCTGTCGGGTGGCAAAAGAAGCAAGTTCATAAATATCCGAGCGCATCAAAGGCTCGCCACCGCTGAAAATCATAATCTGGAAACCAGCCTTTTTAATCTCCTCGATTAACTTCCTGGCTTCGGCGGTAGAAAGCTCTTCTTCAGATTTAACGCCAGCATCCCTATAACAATGGTCACAAAACATATTACATTGGTTGGTGGTATTCCAGGAAACCAGCATTTAAAAACCCCCTCATACTTTACTCATCAAGTCTATTGTCTCCAATAAACTATGGCTGGAGTAGCCTGGCCATATCCTTGGCAGCGTAAGTAATGATCATATCAGCACCGGCCCTCTTAATAGCGATCAGTATCTCAGTCATTACCGCCTCTTCATCGATCCATCCCTGGGCAGCGGCGGCTTTAACCATGGCATATTCACCACTCACATTATAGGCAGCGGTCGGATAAGCAAACTTATCCTTCACCGCCTTCAACACATCCAGATAAGCTAAAGCCGGTTTGACCATAACAATATCTGCACCCTCGGCAATATCAAGCTCCACTTCGCGTAAAGCTTCCAAAATGTTGGCCGGATCCATCTGGTAGGTCTTGCGATTGCCAAACTTGGGAGTTGATTCAGCCGCTTCCCGAAAAGGCCCGTAGAAGGCCGAAGAATATTTGGCCGCATAAGACATTATGGGGATGTGGTTATAGCCCTCACCATCCAGTATATTCCTGATGTACCCAACTCTACCATCCATCATATCTGAGGGTGCTACCATATCTGCACCTGCTTCTACATGTGATAAGGCTTCCCAGGCCAACAAATCCAGGCTGGCATCATTATTGACACAACCATCAGCTTCTACAATACCACAATGCCCATGATCCATATACTCACATAAACAAACATCGGTTATAACCAATAAATCTGGACAAGTATCCTTTATAGCCCGGATGGCCTCCTGCACCACCCCATCCTTATCATAGGCTGTGCTGGCCCGATTGTCTTTGTATTCCGGTATCCCAAAAAGCAACACCGCCGGAATACCCCAAGAATTTATTTCATCTATCTCCGCTGCCAGATTATCCACTGATAGTTGGAATACGCCCGGCATCGATTGCACCGGAGTTCTCTTATCTTTTCCGAAAGTCACAAAGAGAGGGTAAATGAAATCTTTTACATTAAGATGGGTTTCGCGGACCATGCTGCGAATGTTTTCATTAGCCCTCAGTCTTCTCATTCTAGTTATTGGAAAACTCATTGGATCACCCCTTAATTCAGAATCCAGCATATTTGAGGTCTTGTACAATTGAGTCCAGTAATGCTTCAATAGTATATTGGGTGGGCATAATATCGACTGTAAATCCATTTTCCTGAGCTGTTCTGGCTGTAATTGGACCGATACAGGCAACCTTTACTTTAGCATTGAAATCCTTGATATTTTCCGACCCTATTATATTAACAAAATTTTTTACGGTGGAGGAACTGGTAAAAGTTATATAATCCACCTCGCCGTCCCTTATATTTTGCAGACGGGATGGATTGACATGGGACGTTGGGGCGGCCTGATAGATGATTACCTCATCAACAACGGCCCCTAACTGCCGCATACTCTCCGGCAGAATCTCACGGGCTCCCCGGGCCCGGGGTAAAAGTATGCGCTCACCGGGTTTTATCAGGTTCTTTAATTCGGCGATGATCCCCTCAGCACGATACTCTGTAGGCATCAAGTCCACTAATAATCCCCGCCGGGTAAGCTGGGCTGCAGTTGCCGGACCTATCGCACAGATTCTGATGCCCCGTAATTGCCGAATATCAATCTCCCTCAAGCGGAGTTCTTTAAAAAATATCTCCACCGCATTAGCACTGGTAAATATTATCCAGGCATAATCATTAAGCTCGGCCAAGGCTTTATAAAGAGCCGTTAAATTATCTTCCTTAACGATTTCTATGGACGGAAACTCAATAGCTTCTCCGCCCTCATCTCTTATAAGCTCCAACAAGCCGCTGGCTTGGGCTCTAGCTCTGGTGACTACAATTTTTGCTCCCCAGAGCGGACCATTTTCCCTCCATTTTAACTCCTGGCGCAAACCCACGGTCTCCCCCACCACAATAATAGCCGGTGGTTTAAAGTTTGCCTGCCGCACTTTTTCAACAATATCTGCCAGGGTGCCGGAGATTACGGCCTGATCCGGAAGTGTCCCCCGGCGAATCAAGGCTACCGGTGTGTCCGGGCTTCTTCCAGCCTCCAGCAGATTACTGACAATAAACTCCAGGTTTTCAACCCCCATCAGAAATACCAGGGTGCCTATCCCAGTGGCTATTTTATCCCATTGAATGGAACTAACCGCCTTGCCTGGTTTTTCGTGGCCGGTAATTACTGCAAAACTGGAGGTTGCATCTCTATGAGTCACCGGAATCCCTGCATAGGCAGGTACGGCTACGGCCGACGTTATACCCGGAACTATTTCAAATCTCAAGCCATGCTGGTGAACAAACTGCGCTTCTTCCCCACCCCGCCCAAATACAAAGGGGTCGCCCCCTTTTAAACGGGCCACGATTTTGCCTTCCCGGGCTTTTTGCACCAGCAGTTTATTAATTTCATCCTGGGGCAGGGCGTGATTGCTGGAAGCTTTACCGACATAAATAAACTCCGCATCTTGAGGTGCATAATCAAGTATATCCTGACCAATCAAGCGATCATAAATAACAACATCTGCAGTTTCCAGCACTTTCTTGCCTTTGATCGTAAATAAACCGGGGTCTCCAGGCCCCGCCCCAATCAGATAAACAATCCCTTGCTTTGGCATCAATTATTCTCCTAAACGCTTTATTTCTTCCAGAATTCTATGTGCCCCCCTGCTTAAAAGGTTCTGGGCCAAGATTCTGCCAATTTCCTCAGCCTGATCCAAAGGCCCCGAAAGACTACCTTTAATCAATTGCTGCCCGTCCATAGAGGCCACCAAGCCTTCTAAATTGAGTACGTCGTCTTTAATGTGAGCCAGGGAAGCGATAGGCACCTGACATCCTCCCTCTAGCTCCCGCAGGAGAGCTCTTTCGGATTGGGTGGCAATATCAGTAGGCAGGTCATTTATAAGCCCCATGATCTTTAGGGTCTCATAATCATCCTCCCGCACCTCGATCGCAATAGCTCCTTGCCCTACTGCAGGCATAATTGCCTCCGTGCTTATCATTTCTGTAATCTGCCCGGTATAGTTCAGGCGTTTTACTCCTGCGTAAGCGAGAATAATCCCATCCAAATCCTGGGTTACCATCTTTTTGATACGGGTTTCCACATTCCCCCGCAGGTCGGTTGTACGAATATCGGGTCGCAACGCTTTTAGTTGTGCTATCCGGCGCAGACTTGAAGTTCCGACTAATCCGTTAGGGGGCAAGGTGGTCAGGGTATACCCTTTATGGGATATTAGGACATCCCGGGGGTTTTCGCGTTTTAAAACCGCTCCCAAAGTAAGACCAGGAGCTAAAAATGAGGGTAAATCCTTCATGCTGTGTACGGCTAGATCGACCTCGCCGGCCAGCAGTGCATTCTCTATTTCTCTGGTGAAAAGCCCTTTATCCCCAATTTTGGATAAAGCCACATCTAATATTTTATCACCCTTGGTTTTAATAATATTTATTACAATATTTAGATCAGGCGCTTTACCTTTAATTTCCCTGGCAACACAATCGGCCTGCCATAGAGCCAGTGCACTACCCCTTGTTCCCAGCCTTAATTGTTTCATAAACATCCTGCTCCTCGCCCGGTAATTGCAAACTAAACAGCTTTTTCACTACTTCAGCATAGAGATGTCCCTGGTTGCTTACGGCCATCTCTTTCAAGTTTATCACTGGATAATGCAGCAATTGATTGATAATGGAATGGGCCAGTGCAGTGATAATCTCTTTTTCGTGGTCAGAAACTTCACCCAACCTGTTAAAGGTTTTTTTAAGTTCATTCTGTTTAATGATTTCCCCATGCTTTTTGAGCGCTGATATGACAGGCACTACGTACAGACTGGCCATCCATTCGTTGAATTCCAGCAATTGATCAGCAATAATATCATTCGCTTTGATGGCCGCTTTGTGCCGGGCAGTAAAGTTTGAATTAATTACACCCTGCAAATCATCAATATCATACAGATAAACTCCTTCAATGGTGTTGAGCACTGGCTCTATGTCTCGAGGTACAGCGATGTCAATCAGTATTATTTTCCGCCCCTGACGAGCCAGCAGGGCTTCACGGCAATTATCTTCCCGAATCACATAATGCCTGGCAGCTGTACAACTGATGACAATATCAGCATTCTTCAATTCTTCCGCCAGTACATCAAATCGTACTGCCCGACCGTTTAAATACTGTGCCATCTCCACCGCTTTTTCATAAGAACGATTGGAAACCATAACCGAATGCACACCATTTAGCAGCAAATACTTGGTGGTTAGGTCGCCTACTTCCCCTGCTCCCACCACCAGGACAGTTTTATCTTGCAAAGAACCCAGTATCTTTTTGGCTAGTTCCACCGCTGCATAACTGACCGAAACAGGATGTTGGTCTATAGCCGTCTCGGTGCGAACCTTTTTACCCACATATAATGCCTTCTGAAACAGGGAATTCAACACTCCATCGGCGGCCTTAAGTTCCTGGGCCTTCTGGTATGCCTCCTTGACCTGCCCCAATACCTGGGTTTCTCCTACTATCATAGAATCTAGTCCGGATGATACTCTAAAAAGATGTTCAATAGCCTCATAACAATCCGGCTGATAAACGTATCTGTCTAATTCCTCAGCTGATAAGCCAGAATAGGATAGCAAAAATGATTTCAAGTAATTCTGACCTGCTTCAATGTCCCGGGCAGTAGCATACAACTCGGTACGATTGCAGGTGTTAAGTATAACCAGACCTTCAATATCTTCATTTTTCAGCTTCGCGTAAGCATGCTCCAACTGAGAAGGAGCAAAAGCAAATTTCTCACGGATATCAACCGGCGCTGTCTGATGATTTATTCCCGTAAGCAAGACATACATTGCGCAATACGCTCCTCTATCTTTTCTTTCCTACCCTCTTTGAGCAGTTCCAAAATATCAGAATAAACTAGAGTCTCAAACAATTTCTGTCTTTCATTTATGTCCAAATGCGACTTTTTAATGTCTTCTCTAAGTCTGCCTAAGATTTCCACCCATTCCCCATACTCAGCCGGGACTATGCTTTCCAACTCCCGCCGCAGTTTAGCAGCCAGCAGAGGACTCTTACCCTCAGTGGAAATGGCTATACATAGTGAATTGCGTCTGAGAATTGAAGGAACATAAAAATCACAGTTGGGCGGGTCGTCAACGGCATTAACCAGAATACCTTTCTGGCGACATAATGTGGTTATAGACTTGTTAACGTTATTGTCACCAGTAGCAATAAAAACGAGAAATATATTATCCAAATCTTGAGGCTGAAAAACTCCCCGCCGCCAGATAATCAAGTTATGGGCTGCCCAGTCATCAATCATGGGAGTAACCTCAGGGCTAACCAGTATTACATCGGCTTCATATTCCAGTAAAGTAGCCACTTTACGTTCAGCTACTTTACCGCCGCCGATTACCAAGCACCTTTTGCTATCCAGATTCAAATAGATCGGGTATAAATGTGACATTTTCGCTCCTTAAATCCCTCACACTAAAAAGGCCTGCCCTCAGACCTATTTCATTTTTCTTTGGAATCCAGTTCGTCGTCGTCCTCTTCTTTAGCTTTTTTGAAGCTTTGCAATGCCTTTCCCAAAGATTCCCCCACTTTAGGCAATTTCCCCGGGCCAAAAATAACCAGCACTATCACCAATACCAGTACCAATTCCCAGGGTCCAATGTTACCGATAAATCCAAACAAAACATTTCCTCCTTCAATGTAAGCCAGCAGAGGCTTGGACGATGTTTATCAAAACCAGACAAATGTTTACTCGCAAATATACCTCTTCACCAAACATTATGACAAAAAGTCCATCCTTTGTAAAGAATGTGCGCTAGACAGTTTCTTCTCTCTATTAACCGTCTATTCCTGCATAGAATCAGTCGTGTCCGAATCTTCAACCTTCTGGCGGGGTTTAGCCCATTTGGCAACTATTACACTAACCTCATATAGAAAATAAACCGGTACTGCCATCATTATTTGACTGATGGGGTCAGGTCCAGGAGTAAGCACCCCAGCCAAAATAACGATAACCAGAATAGCATATTTTCTGTTTTTAGATAACATCTGGGGCTTAATTACCCCTATTTTGGTAAGAAAGAAGGTAAGTACAGGTAGTTCAAAAACAAGACCGAAGGGGATTACAAAAGACATTACGAAGGATACATATTGGTCAACCTTAAACATGGTCTCGAGGTTTTCTCCGGCTATATATACGAAGAAATTAAGCACCAGAGGCAGGATGGCAAAGTAGGCAAATAACACCCCGCCCGCAAAAAGAACAATAGTTATGGGGAATAAAGTAAAAATATATTTTCTCTCGTGCGGATAAAGAGCTGGTTTAAAAAACCTCCACATGGCCCAGGCTACGATCGGGAAAGCAAATATGAAGCCAGCCAGAAAAGACAGCTGCAGTTTGACGAAAAACGCTTCCGTAACCCCCGTTACTATCAATTCCTGATTGATAGCACGTAATGGTAAGGTCACGATTTTCAATAAAAACTCATTATAGGCAAAGCAGATTATTGCAGCAATACCAATTGCTGCCACACTTATAAGAATGGATTTTCTTAATTCACCTAAATGTTCCAGCAAGGTTTGTTTTTCTTCAACTGACATGTCTTTTAATGCCACAAATATTACCTCCCATGCCCTAGTATTCTCTACCGGAAATAAAATCAGCTATTTCATACAAAGAATTTTTCCCCAGCATATCGGGCAGGAAATCTAGTTGCTGTCTGGCCTTTTCTGCAAATCTATTGCTTATATAGTAGGCGTAATCAATCCCATCACTTTCGTTTATCAAATTTACAATCTCTTCAGCCTGGCTTAAACACAAGTCAGGTGATGATAAAAGTCTGCCCAGTTGTTCACGTTGGGATCCACACCTCAAAGCATAAATGGCTGGCAGGGTAATTACTCCTTGTCTAATATCGCTCCCAACTGGTTTTCCAAGAATCTCCTCATCGGCCACAAAATCCAGAATATCATCTGTGATCTGAAAGGCCATGCCCAGGTGGTATCCATATCTTTTAAGAGCCAAAACCTGAGCTTTTGTGGCTGGACTGATCATTGCTCCCAGTTGACAACTGACCGATATCAACAGGGCGGTTTTTCTCTCGATCCGACGCAGATAATCTTTGAGTCCCTGGTGAATATTATAACAGCTGAGCATTTGCTTAATCTCACCTTCGCAAATCCGCATGCTGGTATCGGCCAGAACATCTAATACGTCACTACGCTGGTATGGTGCAACCAGGCATAGCGATCTGGCCAGAATATAATTGCCGGTGTATATGGATAAACGGTTGCCCCATTTACTTTTGACGGTCGGTTGTCCACGCCGTAATTCAGAATTATCTATGACATCGTCATGAACCAAGCTCGCCATGTGAATCAATTCCAGAGCGACAGCCAGGGGAATAGCATGCTGCACGGAATTATTGAATAACTTGGCTGCCAGCAGCGTAAATGCGGGCCGCAGCCTCTTGCCACCCGCTCTAATCAAGTGGGTAGCAGCTTGATCCAGCACTGGTATTTCCGTATCAATGCTGGTGATTAATTCCTGCTCAACCAATTCCAACTCTGTACTTATAGGATTAAAAATCTCTAAATTTGTCATTATATTCCCCTTATCAACCTAAATACTATATAATTATATATTCGAATCCATCTAAAAACCAACTTAAAATGAATCAATCAACATCTGGTCCCTGATACCTACGAAATATATCATGGGGAATCTTCATTACATCCAATACTTTTCCTACCATAAAAAGTATTATTTCATTTATTGATTCGGGTCGATGATAGAAGGCAGGCATAGCTGGGACGATGGCAACACCCATATCCGCCAGCATTAACATGTTGCGTAAATGCACCTTGCTCAGGGGGGTTTCTCGCGGAACTATGATCAATAACCTTTTCTCCTTGAGCATAACATCGGCAGTGCGCTCAATAAGGTTGTTTGACATGCCGTTAGCAACAGCTGCCAAAGTTGACATTGTACAGGGGATAACTACCATGGCATCTGCAACAAATGAGCCGCTGGCTATTCGAGCCCCAATATCAGTATTTTTATAATAATAAAGCTTCCCCGCCGGTAAATGCGCGCGCAACATTTCTTCTGGGGCAGTATCGCTCGGCCAGTCTATTTCCTGCTGCAATACCAGCACGCCTGGTTCACTAACTACCAGATGCACTTCGTGCTCCCTTTTTAGCAGTTGGGCGATAAGCTCCAGACCATATACGACCCCACTGGCACCGGTTAAAGCCACAATATATCTCGACAATAAATCACCTTCTTATGTCCTTTAGTGGTATTTTGGTCCTCCCTGCCAACTGCAGGATTTTAGTCTAGGCAAGTATATCCAGCAGCGTCGTAGTAAAAATGATCAAACCAACATAATGATTAATTTTAAAAGAAGCAAAATTAACTCGCGCTAAATTGCCCGGAGTCACAATAATATGTTCATAGAGCAGCAGCAGGCCCGTGAAAATAATTCCTGCATAATACCAGATCCCCAGATGTAAAACTATCCCATTTAGGATCAAGAAAGCCACCGTAAATAGATGAAACATTGCTGAAAACATTAAGGCCCCACGTTCCCCAAAACGCGCCGGAATAGAATAAAGACCACGGGCACGGTCAAATTTGATATCCTGGCAGGCATACATAGTATCAAAGCCGGCTATCCAACAGGCTACGGCCATCCATAATATTAAGGGCTCCCAGGCAAATTGTCCTGTTATGGCTATCCAGCCCCCAACCGGACCTATTCCTACCGCCATGCCCAAAAGAAGATGACACCACCAGGTAAATCTTTTAGTGTAGGAGTACACCCACAAGATTAAAACAGCTAACGGTGCCAGCTTGACGCATAATAGATTAAGCTGCCCGGCAGCAAAAAACAGTATCACAAAAAAAAGTACCACCAGCAACCAGACTCCAGCAACAGGCAGTTCACCCGCTGCCATAACCCATCCCTCAGTACGGGGGTTAGCTCGATCAATTCTGCGATCAATTAAACGATTCAGGCATAGGGCAGCTGAACGAGCACTTAACATAGCTACTGTAATCCACAGCAACTGCTTTATGGAGGGTATACCCGGTATGGCTAGAAATGCCCCCAAATAAGCAAAAGGCAAACCGAAAAGCGTATGTCCAAAGTCTATCATTGCCAAAAATTTGCGAACTTTAATCAATTCCGTATTCACTCCACCGGGCCGTTACCTTATCAATTATTTCCTGGCTCATTATTATATCATCCGGCCATTCACGCATGTGTCCTTCACTGGCCCATTTCTTGGTAGCATCTATACCCATCTTAGAACCGAAAAGCGGCAAGGGTGCCGAATGATCAAGAACATCGAGCGGACCCTCGACAATCATAGTGTCCCTTTGGGGATCAGCATTATTAAAGACTTTCCACAAAACTTCAGATAAATTCTGAACATTTACATCTTTGTCAACCACTACGATATACTTGGCAAACATCATCTGCCCCATACCCCACAACGCATTCATTATCTTGCGGGCATGGCCCGGATAGGCCTTTTTTATCGATATGAACACACAATTATGGAAGACCCCTTCCATCGGCATATGCATATCCACCACTTCGGCCAACTGCATTTTCAGAAGCGGCAGGAAGATCCGTTCGCTGGCCAGGGCCAGATAACAATCCTCCTGGGGAGGCTTGCCTACGATTGTGGTCGGATAAATAGCATCTTTACGATGGGTTATACATTTGATGTGAAAAACCGGGTATTCGCCGGTTAGCGAATAATAACCCGTATGATCTCCGAATGGTCCTTCTATACGACTTTCCGCAGGATCAATATAGCCTTCTAAAACGATTTCGGCATCAGCGGGAACTTCCATATCGATCGTTTTACATTTTACAAGTTCTACCGGTTTCTTCCTTAAAAAACCGGCAAAAATCAGCTCATCTATCTCTTTGGGCAGAGGCGCTGTAGCAGCATAAGCAATAGCCGGATCTCCTCCTAAAGCAACTGCCACTTCCACCATCGGGGTGCCCATCTCTTTATTCAAACGATAATTCTCGGCTCCATCATGATGAATATGCCAGTGCATCCCGGTGGTATTCTTATCGTAAACCTGCAATCGATACATGCCTACATTCCTTTTTCCGTTGCGAGGATCACGGGTGAAGACTTGAGGGAGGGTGATAAATTTGCCCCCATCATCCGGCCAGCATTTAAGAATTGGCAATTTATCCAGAGATGGCTCCATACATACAACCTCCTGGCAGGAGCCGCTTTTAACCATCTTGGGAAAGAAAGAAGAAAGCTGGGCTAATATCGGTACCATCTTAACTTTACCCAGCAAAGAATCGGGAACATTATCGGCCAATTGCAGCAATCCCGTGATTTCATCGCCAATAGCATCCAGGTCTTCAACTTGCAGACTCCAGGACATGCGCTTGCTGCTGCCATAAGCATTGATCAAAACCGGCATCTCAGAGCCTTTTACATTCTCAAAAAGCAAAGCCGGTCCCTCAGCCTTGCTGACTCTATCCGTAATTTCAGTTATTTCCAGTTCCGGGTCAACCAATGTTTTGATGCGGCACAACTCTCCCCGGTCTTCCAGGACTTTAATGAATTCGTGCAAATCTTTATAGGCCATCTGCGTCACCTCCGGTATTATTGCTTATTTGTTGCATCAGGACCTCCAATTCTCCCTTTTTTAAAACCTCAGCGTCCTGCAGCTGTCGCATTAGTGACTCCGCTTTATATAAATAAGTACGGCCACACTTTTCCTGGTGATAAATATATATTAACTCTACAGCCATACCTAAATTATGTCCAATCTCACTATAAATGTCTGCTGTTTCAGGTTTTAATCCCGCCATTTTACCAGCGGTGAGGAAGGCGTTGGTATATAGAGGAGCTCTAGTTTTGGTCAGCACATCCTCCAGACCGCCATGCAAAGTATGTTTAATTACCAACCCTTCATTGATACTGCATATCATGGTGGCAAATATATTTAGTAATTTGTCAGCATCAGCCTCAAGCAATAATTTTAGGACTCTGCCGAAAATATAATCTCCAATGAGTATCGCAAACTGTAATTCCTGGTTGTGTATTTGCCCTTCCTCGTCGTCTTTAGCAAGTATGTGAATTATATTGGCAAAGTTTATGGTCTTGAAAATATTTGCCATCTGAATGGTCAATTCCCCTTCAATCCCTAAATACCTATAGGCATTAATGACCATGGCGGGGAGCAATTTGTAACCTAAATCCTGGTCCGCTTCGGGAACATAGATAGATATTTCATCCCACCAGGGCAACAGGCTTCTTTGGAATGTATTATTAACTTCTCGCAGATCGTCTTGCATCTCCCTAGTGAAAATAAACTCCATGGATAAGTCCCCCCAGTCAAAAGATAACACAATTATTAATAAGTACCGCTTTTCTATCATTCAACAAAATACAAGTATTTCCTGCCTAATATTATTGTTTACATTTAAATAGTAAATATTTTAACATGCTGCTTGCCTTTATATCATACATTAATAATCATTACAATTAAATTATAATTCATAGCACTACTCCCATTATTTGAGCCTATAAACAACTAGACCTCACTTGCAACTATTTCAAGTAAGGTCTTAGTTATAATTATTAATATTTTTACTCCTACTTCGGTCTACTAAAATAGTATCCCTCCTAAATATTTACCACCATGCGCTCTTCCTGGTTTACTATTAATCCCCTCGTAATTTCCTGTGCATTTACATATTCGGCTCCAAACGCTTCTGCAACAAAATTACATGCGTCCCATGGATTGACCTTTTCCCCACAGGTAAAGACATCTACTGCTGCATATCCCAATTCGGGCCAGGTATGAATCGCAAGGTGAGACTCTGAAATAACAACTACACCACTTACCCCTTGAGGACTAAACTTATGGAAAACCACTTCCCTAACCTCAGCGCCAGCCTCCAAAGCCGCATTTACCATGATATCCTCTACCTTTTGGATATCATTTAACGCTTCAAATCGACATCCGTAAACTTCGGCTAAAACGTGTCGCCCCAAAGCCTGCAATAATGTCAACCCCCTTCAATTCAATTATAATGCCGTTCCCAAACCTCCTTTTTATTATTAGCAGAAAACATACATGTAGAATTTTAGCACAATCATTTTGCATGTCAACAATTCATTAAGAAATATTCACGTGCACGCGTTACCGGCTCGCTTTTTTCAGTCCTTTTTATCCCTGGGACTTGAATTTTCCAGCTCGTAATGATAATTTTAATGTTGGTTTAACATTCAGGTTAGATTAAAAAGCAGGAGGAACTAAGGGATGACAAGCAGGAAGAGGATACTGACCGGTGACAGACCCACTGGCAAGCTGCATCTGGGCCATTATGTAGGCAGTGTGGCCAATAGAGTCAGACTGCAGGAAGAATATGACAGCTATATTATTATTGCCGATGTTCAGGCTTTAACCACCAATTTTGAAAATCCCGAGAACCTCAGTAAGGATACCTGGCAGATTGCTGAGGACTATTTGGCCGCAGGACTAAATCCAGAGATTTCAACCATATTTATTCAAAGTATGATTCCGGAGATCCATGAATTAGCAGCTTATTTTTCTATGTTCACGTCAGTAAATGTATTAAGACATAACCCCACCGTGAAGTCTGAAGCACAGCAGCATGGGTTCAATGATATGACCTATGGTTTTTTAGGCTATCCGGTTAGCCAGGCAGCTGACATCAGTATTTTCAAGGCCCACCTGGTTCCAGTTGGGGAAGACCAGATTCCCCATCTTGAACTGGCTCGCAAAATTGTAAGACGATTCAATGACCTATACCGGCCTGTATTGGTGGAACCAGAGATATTGGTAGGCGAAGTACCCCGGTTGGTTGGACTGGATGGAAAAACCAAAATGAGCAAAAGTCTTAATAATGCCATCTATTTAAGTGATAACTCCCCTGAGATAAAGAAAAAGGTTATGGACGCTGTGACCGATCCAGCCAGAATTCATAAAAACGACCCCGGTCACCCGGAGGTCTGCACAGTCTTCGAGTATCACAAGGTTTTCAATCAGGTGGAGGTCCAACAAATAGAAGAGGATTGTCGGCAAGGAACAATCGGTTGTGTGAACTGCAAGAAAAAGCTGGCCGGATGTATTGATGCCCTGCTCGAGCCCATGCACGAAAGACGCCAAAAATACTCAGCTAATCCCACCCTGATCAAAGATATTTTGCTGGAGGGAACCAAGAAGGCACACCGGGTAGCCAAAGAAACCATGAGCGAAGTAAGAGACGCTATGGGCATAAACTACTTCGGTTAGACACGACACAAGGACGTTTTTGGTTTGTCATCTTACCATAAGGGGATGGTCCTTTTGTTGCAAAGGTAACTTCACCTCTTTCTATTTGTTTAGGTTTGGGTTTTGGTTACCTTATAAACTCGACAAAAGCAGGGGTGAAGCCTTTATTTTTACTTCACTAAGTCCCTATTTTATTAGGGTTTCAAGCATGAACTATTCTCAATAATCAAAGCACTATTTTATTATCCATAAGGGCTAATTTTACTATCTGTTCATGCAACTTCCGAAAGTTGTCCGGGGTTAAAGATTGCTTCCCATCAGATAGGGCTCTGTCAGGCTCAGGGTGCACCTCCACCATTACCCCATCAGCACCTGCCGCAATAGCAGCTTTGGCCACCGGAGTCACTATCTTCCATTTCCCGGTAGCATGACTGGGATCTACTATTATAGGTAAATGGGATAGGACTTTTATTAAAGCTACGGCCCCAATATCAACCGTGTTGCGGGTATAGGTTTCGAAAGTGCGGATGCCGCGTTCACATAGAATTACATTAGGATTCCCGTTATTTAGTATGTATTCGGCGGCCAGGAGCCATTCCTCAATGGTAGCCGCCAAACCCCTTTTTAGAAGGATCGGCTTGTCCAGCCTGCCCACCTCCTCAAGCAGAGCAAAGTTTTGCATACTCCGGCTGCCAATCTGGATTATATCAACTTCTTCACACATATAATCCAGGTCTCTGACATCCATTACCTCGCTTATCAGGGGCAACCCGGTGATATCACGGGCTTCAACCATGATTGCCAGCCCATCTCTGCCCAGACCTTTAAAGGAATAGGGTGAAGTACGGGGCTTAAAAAGGCCGCCCCTTAGTATATGAGCCCCCATCGCTTTAAGTTTAAGAGCAATCTCCAGATAATCCTCCCGGCTTTCAACCGCGCAGGGCCCGGCAATAATCGTACAGTAGCCTTCCCCTATGAACACAGTTCGCTCCCGTCCCGGTATTTCCACCAGAGTGTCCTGGCCACCTGCATCGCGCGCAGCCATTTTAAAAGGTTTCATGTATAATCCTCCACAAATTAAAACCTAAAGAATGTTTGCAATTAGTATAACATGAGCTAAACTTAAAAATACTTAACAATATTGTATAACTTTTGTCACCCATATAATGCGCCTTTTTTTATTGTCTAGCAAGGTTATGTGAATAGGAGAGATAGATGACTGCAAATATCAAAATAGCAGTATGTCAGATGAGGGTCTCCGAACGGAAATCCCTAAACCTCAAGCATGCTGGAGAGATGATTAGGAAAGCTTCTCTCCAAGGAGCCCAAATGGTAATTCTGCCGGAATTTTTCAATTCTCCCTACAATACACGGATTATGGCTGAAAATGCGGAGTGTTTTCCGGGGGAAACCACTGCTTTTTTATCTGAGCAAGCCCGTAGTAATGCGATTTTGTTAGTGGGTGGTTCTATCCCGGAAGTGGATGCGGACGGCAAGCTATACAACACCAGTTATGTGTTTGATGAACAGGGCCTTCTGATTGGCAAACACCGTAAAATGCACCTCTTTGATATTGATATTCCTGGGCAAATTACTTTTAAGGAATCCGAAATCCTCACAGCAGGGGATGGGCTGCAAATAATAAGACATAATGGTTTATCTTGGGCGGTAATAATCTGCTATGATATCAGATTTCCTGAACTGACTCGCATGGCAGCATTGCAGGGTGCACAGATTTTAATCGTACCCGCCGCATTTAATGGGACGACCGGCCCAGCTCATTGGGAGTTATTGATGAGAACCAGAGCGGTTGACAACCAGTTGTTCGTCGCCGCTGCCTCCCCCGCCCCCAATCCGGATGCCAATTATCAGCCCTGGGGACATTCCCTGGTGGTTGACCCCTGGGGGACAGTTATATCCGCCGCTGGAAATGATGAAGAAATACTTGTTTGTAATATTAATTTATCAATATTGGACCGGGTGCGGCGAGAATTGCCCCTTTTGAAGCATAGAAGAACTGACCTCTATGAGTTGAATTATAAGCAATGGACATCCCCGGCTGAATGCACCCATGATTGGCAGGGAACAAAGACCAATGAGCTAGGGTGATTTTGACAGGCTGGGGCTATAAGCACTGATGATTTTGGGGGGACAAAAATCGCCCCCCGAATATACAGGTATTTTCTACAGGCCTGCAACCAGCGGATGGGTTGGCATAGCTTTATTTAAAGGTTTATAAACCCACAAGACCAAAGGATAGGGACAGGAGAGTTTTTGAAAATAGATAGGCAACCAGGCTTTGACTTTAATCTTTAATTAAATCCTTACGTAATTGGACAGCGTCCCTGAGGAAAACATGGTTGATTTCCTCCTGAGACTTGTCGGTGTTCACATGCAGCAATACCCGGATGCAAAGCGGAAGTGCATCGACGACAGCTATCTCCTGGGTACACAGCAGGGGAACCTGCTCCAAACCTATGGATCGGGCAGCTTGAGCCGGAAAGACAGACTTGATATCAGGTGTAACCGTAAATAAGATACTGGCGATGTCCTGCGAATTCAGATCATTTTGTTTAGTAATTTCTTCCAGCAACTCACGGGTGGCCAGTAAAACCTGGCTTGGGTCATCTTCTTTTACAGTAATCGCGCCTCTTATTCCTCTTACCAACATTCTTCCGTCCTCCTTGGCTTCCTTTCTCTTGGGACTTGTCCCAGGCCTATGGAGCCTGCTCGCCCCCTGCCACAGAAAATCCCTTGCTCCTGCAATCTTTAAGGTACAGCACGGTGCCCCAGACCGATTGAAACCTCATCCAGGTGCAGCAAACCAATGCCAAAGAAGATAGCCACACTCACATGGTCATTATATCGAGCCACCCCTATTTTACCACCAACATTAAGCCCCAGAGCCTTGGGCATAATCTGGGTCACAGCTTCACGGGCAGCGCCAGCCACAGCCCCCTCGTCCGGGTGGGTATCCTTAATAACTCCTTCACGTTTGGCGGACACCACTGCCCGCTCAACTATTTTGGCTACTGAGGATATGAATTCTCCCCCATAATCGACGGCCACGGCCTTAATACCATATTCATTCGCTAATTCCTTTTTTATTTGCGTTTCCTCCGTACGAGATGAAGAAAGAGCCATTCTAATGGCAGCCGTAGCTGCAACTTTACTTCCTGCCTCCATAAATATTACCCCCCCTATTCATTTGCCTTATTTTACTATAATCTTGCCCACCATTACTACAGTCTGATTGGCAGTAAATGTCTGCTCCGACTTGGGATAGGCCAGATTTGATGATACTGCTGCAATTTCATACTCGATAGGGAAGTTGTAAGCAGTCGAATCTATCTCTACCGTATCCCCCGCATCTATTTCAATAGTGACCCTTTTGGCTGAAAAATTATACTTTTCCTGACCATTAATTAAAATCTTAGCTCGCGGCAGAGATGAGAATTTACCAACTTCTATGATCACCCGAGCTTGCGGTGATATGGCGTCCTCAGCGCCAGGAGCAGCATTTTCCCGGGTTGAAGTCACGGGCATTTGTATAGTTTGACCTTCCATTCTTTCCCCCCAGCTAAGGTAAAAACGAATGGGGTCGACCGTCATCAAACCCTGCACCGCTACCATGACCATTATAGTCAATACAATTAATCTTATCAGGCCTTTTTCCACCCGATTCATAAAATTTTTCATAATACCATCCCCTCAGGCATATATCTCTCCTCTATCTTATGCCCGGCGGAAAGGCTTTATCCACGGAATATATCTAATTGGGAAATAACCAGAGTAGCTAAGATTAATCTGCCAAGCTGGTTCATTCCCACAAAATGCTAAACCTTTTACATTGGCAAAGCAACAACATAAAAGGTTATTAGCAGAATATTTTGTATTTTGCATCACCGCTGCCCCATGAATATTAACTGTCATTCCTCAGAAAACCAGCGTTTTCTGAGGAGTAGATATCCCCGGCAGGGCCGGTCATGACTACCAGTTTTCCTTGGCATACTCTACGCCCACTAAAAAGGCTTCTTTGTTTCTCTTAATTATGCTTTGTTTTTTACCTTTGAAGATAACCTCAAAATGTTGCAAAGCCTTTTCAGTCGGGACTATATTGGTTTTTTGCAGACAGGCCCCCAGGAGTATCATATTAGCTGCATGGGAGTTGCCCATATCGTCGGCAATCTGATTTACGGGAATTTCAAAAACGGTTAGGTCATCACGTACAATCGGTCTATCCACCAGCGAAGTGTTGATAACCAAGGTCCCATTTGGTTTAATCTTGTCCTCAAACCTATCCAAAGAGGGGCGATTCAAAATAATTGCCATACCAGGATGCTCGGTCAATGGGGAGCTAATCTCATCGTCGGCAATTGTAACCAGGCAGTTGGCGGTTCCTCCCCGCATTTCTGCTCCATAAGAAGGTAACCAGGAAACATTTTTACCTGCCCCCATGGCTGCATAGGTTAGAAATTTACCCATTGACAAAACGCCCTGCCCTCCAAAACCGGCAAACAGTACCTGTTTTTCACTATCCATGCTGCTTATGCCTCCTTGATCTTGAATTCACCCAATGGATAATAGGGAATCATGTTTTCTTCCAGCCATTTAAATGCATCAATTGGACCTAATCCCCAGTTAGTAGGACAAGTAGACAAAACTTCTACCAGTGAAAAGCCCAGACCCTTCATTTGGGTTTGCAAGGCTTTTTTTATCGATTTCTTGGCCTTGATTACATTGGCCGGGTTGTTGACTGCCACCCGGCTAATATAGGCAGACCCCTCATTGGTGGCCAATAATTCTGCCATTCGAATCGGATATCCTGCCTCTTCTTTCTTCCGTCCGTAAGGCGAGGTAGTTGTTACTTGTCCCAATAAGGTCGTGGGAGCCATCTGCCCACCGGTCATACCATATATGGTGTTGTTCACAAAAACCACGGAAATGTTCTCACCGCGTGCTGAAGCGTGCACAATTTCAGCCATCCCTATAGATGCCAGGTCACCATCACCCTGGTAAGTCAGGACGCAGCGATCCGGCAATATCCTCTTGATCCCGGTAGCAATTGCCGGGGCTCGCCCATGGGCTGCTTCCAGCATATCAAAGTTAAAATAATCATACGCCAGGACCGAACAACCAACTGGACAAATGCCGATAGTATTCTCGCGCATATTCATTTCATCAATACATTCTGCGACCAATCTATGTATAATACCATGGGTACACCCAGGACAATAATGAGTTTTGGCAGAAGTAAGGCTCTGCGGTCTCCGGGCTACAATTTTCATTAGAATCCCTCCCTTTCGGCCAGCATAATAATCTGCCCGGCTATTTCCTCAGGACTGGGAATCATACCTATTCTACCGTAGAACTCTACGGGCACTTTACCATTTACAGCCAGTCGGACATCATCGATCATCTGCCCCATGCTTATTTCCACTGCCAGGAACATTTTGGCGCTCTGCGCAGCATTTCTAATCTCCTCTTCAGGAAATGGCCACAGAGTAATCGGCCTGATTAACCCTACTTTATGCCCTTTTTTGCGCACTTCCATAATCGCTTTCTTGACAATACGCGACATAAGTCCAAAAGCAACCACCACTAGATCCGCATCTTCGGTCAAAAAGGCGGCGGCTTTCTGTTCATTGGCTTTTATTAAAGAATATTTTTCGCCTAATACATGATTGCGATGCTCCAAGAATTCCGGGGACAAATGCAGCGTATTCACAACATTAGGGGCTCTGCCTTTACAACCGTTAACAGCCCAGGGTTTATCGATAAAATGGGTAACCTTGGCACGTGGAATCACCGGTTCCATCATCTGCCCCAGGGTTCCTTCAGCCATTATCATTACTGGTATGCGATACTTATCAGCCAAATCAAAAGCATCCATGGCGAAATCCATCATTTCCTGAACGGAAGAGGGCGCCAGCACCATGATATGAAAGTCACCGTGACCTCCACCGCGAGTTGCCTGCCAGTAATCGGACTGGGCTGGCTGTATCCCTCCCAGTCCCGGCCCGCCCCGGGAGATATTAACAATCAAGCAGGGCAGCTCTGCTTCCGAGATAAATGATATTCCTTCAGATTTCAAGCTTATCCCCGGCCCGGAAGAAGCTGTCATAACCCTCGCTCCGGTTGAGGCCCCGCCATAGACCATGTTTATTGCGGCCAGTTCACTTTCGGCCTGTACAAAGGTTCCCCCCAGAAGGGGAAACTTTCTAGCCATATATTCTGCAATCTCGCTGGAGGGAGTGATCGGATAACCAAAAAAAGCAATACATCCTGCGGTAAGCGCTCCTTCAGCCAGTGCTTCATTACCTTTCATCAATACCTTTTCCATACCATCACTCCCTTTCTACCTCGATCACTAAATCGGGACACATGAGAGCACAAATCCCGCATCCCGTACAGCTATCCGGCAGCAGGTCTGTAACCGGATGGTAACCTTGAGCATTGATTCTGTCCATGTCCAACCCCAGCACATCCTTGGGGCAGAAATGGACACATAGTTCGCAGGCCTTGCATTCTTCCACATAAAACCTGACTCTTCCCTTTGCCATACTGCATTCCCCCTTCAGAGCATCCTACAGCCATTCAGGCTTTAAATATAAATTAATTACCTTTAATAATTCTTTATAGTCGGGATAAAGTTCCGTGTAGAATCTTCTTTCTACAGTCAGATACCTAATCGGTATATTCAGGGCTGTACTAAAACCCGCAACCTTTTCGTGCCCGCCCCGAATAACAGCAGTGCTCGTCTCCTGCAGTAAATTAGGATTGCTTACAATACCGGTGAACTTGATATGGGCCGCCCTCTCCAGTTGATCCCTCAATAGAATCACACTTTCCAAATCCTGAGCAAACGGTCGATAAGGATTCAATACCAGTAAAAAATCATAAGTAGGGCGAGCTAGTATGTATTTACTCAAATAACCTAGCACCAAAGATCCAACTTCATCGCCAGCCACATCGATAACCATATTATTTTCCTGCCTGATCAAGCCAATTATTTCAGAAGGTATGGCGGGCACATCTCCGAAGGACAAATCCCCGGCCGGGGCTACCAGCCTGATACCGGCCAGCCTGAGTGCATCATAAAGATCTCTGGAAGCAAAATAGGGGTTAACCAAATCCAAATCTGCCAGAATCACATCTGAAGAAATTGCTGCCATCTGCATGGCATGATTTAGAGCGAGTTCCGATTTGCCACTGCCAAATCCACCCGCGTAAATAGTCATATTTGCCAACTAATTACCCTTTCTTAGCAGATCTTATTGAGTAATAATATTAGATTAAGATAAGACGAAAAGCAATAAATAATTTTATATTAAAAAATGGCTCTTTAAAGCCATTTCAATCTGATAAACAAAATCTACACTGCCAAGAATTTATGCATTTATAAATTGGAGGTAAATTGGGGACGGCTATTTCCAAGTATCAACCTTGCGGAAAATATACTCTTTATATTCTGATAGTTCCAGGCTTATCCTGAACAGCAGTTTCTCCATATCACTTTTGGAAAGCACTAACTCTTCGGGTTCGATAATTTCTACGGTTCTAAATTCTTCCTTCACTATAAATTTTATGGCATCTTCAATGCTATCCGCATAAAAGGTAATCACTACCGGTGCATAAGCCATCTTCTTACCGGTGATATCATCAATTAGAGAATAAATATCCTGGCTCATATCTATGTCTTCGATGCTAATCCCTTGTACCGGCACATTTCTCATCATAGTAACCTTATGCTGTCGGGCATCGTCGGCAAGTTGCTCCAAATTCTTGTTCCCAAAAAGTTTGCCCGATTTAGCTTTACCGACATAATCAAAACGCAGCTTAATTTTTATTGCAGGCAAAATCATCCAACTCCTGTTCCTCAGTCTATATTATCCTGGACTAACTCCTATGACTAAATTATGGCTCCAAATTAAGAGGTTAGGCCGGCTAAACCTGCGGAGATTGAGATTCATTCTCGGCCATTGCTTTCAAAAGCTCAACTTCTTCCTGGCGCAGGAAGCGGTACTGCCCCTTGTCCAAGCCCTCCAGAGTCAGCAATCCTACACCGGTTCGCTTGAGGCTTATTACCGGGTGCCCTACTGCCGCGCACATCCTCTTTACCTGTCTCTTGCGGCCCTCATGGATAGTCATTTCAATCATCGAAGTCCTGTCATCCCGTTCTATCACGTGCACATCCGCTGGGGCAGTAACACCATCTTCCAATTCGACCCCTTCCCGCAGGGTTCTCAGTTCGTCATCCTTAATAAATCCTGTCACCCAGGCCTGGTATTTCTTATCTATTTTATAGCGGGGGTGAATTATAAGATTAGAAAACTGTCCGTCATTGGTCAGCAACAGGATTCCTTCGGTGTCATAATCCAGCCGCCCCACTGGATAAATGCGCTCCTTCACCTCGGCTGCCAATTCCAATACCGTAGATCGACCCTGGGGGTCATAGACGGTACTAATAAAGCCGGCTGGTTTATACAGCAAAATGTAAACAGGGTCTTCCTCAACAACTGAATGCCCATCAAACTCAATACAATCAGATTGAGGATCTACCTTCGTAGCTGCCTCTCTCACCACACAACCGTTAATCCTAACTCTTCCTTGCGTAATTAATACTTCCGCCTGGCGGCGCGAAGCAATCCCAGCATGGGCCAAGTATTTTGCCAGCCTCAATTATAACCTTCCTTTGTACGTTATTCATGTCACCACTTGTGCAACTATTATACTAATTCTTCTCCAAAAAGTATAATATTCCTCCTGTTTCAGCCACATTACGCAAAATATAGGCCGAGGAAAACAAAAAACCTTCAAAATACGATCATTTGGTTCTCTATGATGAAATACTCATTTTAACGCCCATATCTACTGGCCGGCCAAAATAAACAGCTGAGGTTACTAGGGCATCAACCCCGGTCTGGGCAAATGTTTGCACATTGCTTTCATTAATCCCGCCCGCGGCGAGTATGGTGATCCCGGCATCAATCCCCCTGATTATTTCCACCGCCTTTCTTAATTCCAGCGGGGATATTTTGTCAAACTGTACACCATCTGCCCCCGCCTGGCATACTCTGACCGCATCATCGATTGTTTTTACCTCTATAACAACCTTCTTTTCCCGGTTGCGTAATTTTATATCCTTAAGCCTCTCCAGCAGGCCATCCAAGCCTCCTAAAAATTCCAGGTGCTGTTCGAAAATCAGAATGGTTTCCGATAATCCCAGCCTGTGCGGCAGCCCTCCCCCGGCTATAACCGCTTTGGTACTCATTTCTTTGGTACCAGGAAAGACCTTGCGGGTGGCAGTGATTTCAATGTTCGGATTGACTTCTCGGGCTTTCTCCACCATCCTCCTGGTGCGGGTAGCTATCCCTGAAACATGCTCCAAAACATTCAAAGATACTCTCCAGGCCATATGGAGGTCCTCTGCCTTACCCTCCGCTCCTATTATGATGCTTTGTGGTTTGACCGCTGTTCCTGAGGCCAAATATTCCAAAGGGGTAATATTAAGCTTGTGAAATATCTTGAGCACCTCTTCAGTGCCGCATATTACCGCTTCTTCCCGGCAGATATACTCCATCTTCCCTTTTTGCCCGGCCATATTCAAAACCAGCGAGGTCAGGTCTATATAGGGTATATCTTCCTTAATAAATCTTTCAATCGTTGCATCCGCAATAAACATCATAAATTTAGCCTCCTTCAATTCTCGTTTCTAAATCGGACTGTCAGTTTGATAAACGCAATCTTACAATAACAGCATAATACCATAATTTATCCCCATATGTTTTTACATAACGGCAGGATTTAATGCAATAGTCAACGAATAACTATAAAAATATATTTATCTTCGAGTTTGGCTGCCTGTGGTTGCAGCTATGGCAACCAAACCGATTGGGTTCAAGCGGAAACGATTGGGCCTCCCGTTGCGGAAAGAAGATAGGCAGTGGTTACTTATCTCCGTGGCGATTTGTTTTTATACAAATCGTTTTTTTGTACCCGAGTGGGCACAGGTAAAAGAAGCCTATCTGGAAACCGAAAACTTGTTTGCCTGGATGTTGGTGCTTTGAACCAGACATTTGGGCTAGAAAGGATTGGATTATATCATGACAGATGACTTGAGCATTGTTCTTAAACCCATTGGAGTAGTTAGATCCGAAATGATTGATCCCAATGACGTCCCTATTCCCGGACAACCGTCCCGGGTAGAAATTTTTCCGCAATATAGTCAGGCGCTACACCGAATTGAGGAAAACTCACATCTATGGCTCTTGTTGTGGTTTCACAAATCAGATCGCAATTGCCTAGTTACGGTACCCCGCCGGGTAAATCCGAATCTGCCCGAATATGGGGTCTTCGGACTAAGATCACCCAATCGTCCTAATCCCATCGCCTTATCTTTAGTGCGTTTGAATTCAGTGGCAGGCAATATCCTCCAGGTGGGTGGTCTGGACGCAATTGATGGGACACCCGTGCTGGATATAAAATCTTACTACGAGCAAGACATAATATTTTCACCCCAAACGCCTTATATCCGGGCTCATAATCCTGTTATGCGTCGCAATATATTCTTAAAGCAAGCCCTTTCCCACCATCAGGAAGAATGTCCGGATCTATTTATGGCTATTCGTATGGCCCTGGCAGCCGATGAATATATGGGGCATATTAATCGGCCGGATTTAAAACTCACGATAACCGGTTCGGCTTGTCTCGCCGATACCTTACAGGGGTTGAGTCGGGCCAGACTGGCTAACCCTCCACGATTTGCCTTTCAGGAGACAGCTGCACTGCCGGTCAGTGTTTGGACGGATAGCAGACACAGCCTGAAGATAGAAGCGCGCTGCCACCTTAACCAGATAACATTCACCGAGCTTGCCGATGAGGATCTTTTCAGTATTAATTTTAAGGAATTATAGGTTCGAAAGGAGTCGGTCCAGAATCTCCATAAAATAAATGAGGCCTTGCTTAGATACTGTGGGACATAATAATTACCAACTCCAGGCTTGAAGCCTGTCTTCTCTACCGGGCTTGCAGATATACTCGCACAACTGGTATTATTTAATTGATTTTGAGCGAAATATATCTGAATAGAAGCAGGGAGGAAACCATGCATAACAAACCTATAGACAAGGAGAAGATCGAAGCCGCCTTCCGACAAATTCTGGAAGCCCTGGGGGAAGACCCGGAACGGGAAGGATTGGCCCAAACTCCCAAGAGAGTAGCCCGGATGTATGAAGAAATCTTCTCCGGTATGAACAGCGAACCAAAGAATTATCTGGATGTGTCTTTTACCGAATATCATGATGAGCTAATCCTGGTAAAAGATATTCCTATGTATTCTATGTGTGAACATCATTTTCTGCCCTTTTACGGTTGGGCCCACGTTGCCTATATACCCAAAGGCGGTAAGGTAGTAGGAATAAGCAAACTGGCCCGAGTAGTCGAATCCTATGCAAGACGACCGCAGCTGCAAGAACGACTTACTTCCCAAATTGCGGATTGTATCTTTACGGAGTTAAAACCGATGGGGGTAGGAGTGGTAATTCAAGCTGAGCATATGTGTATGACTATGCGGGGAGTCAAGAAACCGGGTTCTTTAACTGTAACATCGGCAGTTAGAGGCATTTTTGAAACCCGCCCTGAGACCCGAGCCGAACTATTCTCACTGATCCAGAGATAATTTATGTCCGGTTTAGCCTGTCGTCTGCCAAACAACTGACCTAAATGAATATCAAAGCATGAGAAAAGTCCGCGATTAAGGCGTATAAAAAGCACGTTAATTGAACGGGCTTTTTGAAATAACACAGAGATCCTGATTCGGTATTAAAAAAAATGACAGGCGGGTGAAGGTGCAGCATTATTACCCGCCTATCAAGAATATTGGAGGAGTTAATAAACAAAAAACATCAATTTACACTTTACCCTGCTGGTTAAACTATTTTGTTGCTTCTTACCCAGATTTTCATCTGTTGAGCTTCCTTGATCAGCTCATCGCGAAGATCAGGATGGGCTATATTGATCAATGCTTCCGCCCTTTGCCAGGTCGATTTGGCTTTGAGCATAGCTATACCATACTCGGTGATTACATAGAAATTTATGCTCCGGGGTACGGTTACTATTGCTCCCGGGGTTAACGTCGGCCGAATTCTTGACTTTAGATTGCCATTCTTATCCTTGTAAGTGGCAGTCAGACATATCAAGCCTTTGCCGCCTTTGGAATCATAAGATCCGGAGATAAAGTCCAGCTGCCCGCCGGTTCCGGAGATATGCCTGATCCCTGACGATTCTGAGGCCACCTGCCCGTACAGGTCAACCTCGATAGCATTATTGATGCCGATAACGTTGTCATTTTGGCTTATTACACAGGGATGATTGGTGTATTCTACCGGATAACTGGCACAGCAGGGATTACCATCCAGGAAGTTGTACAATTTATTGGTGCCCATGGCAAAGGTATATGCCATTTTGCGTTTATCCAGTTGTTTACGGAGGCCAGTAATGCGTCCAGCTTCATACATATCAACGAACGAGTCCACCAGCATCTCAGTGTGTACCCCCAGATCCTTAAGATCAGATTGAGCAATCATGGCACCGACGGCATTGGGCATGGCGCCAATGCCTAATTGCAAACAGGCTCCATCTTCGATCTCTTCCATAACCAGGGCCGCAATCTGCTTATCAATATCGGAAATAGGCAGTTCGGGCAGTTGAATCATGGGTTGGTTATCACCCTCAACGATATAGTCCACCTCGGAAATGTGAATAGATTCCCTATTCCCTCCCAGACAAATGGGCACCGTTTCATTTACTTCAATGATGACTGTTTTAGCGGCATCGCAAACACTGGGGGTAAAAGAATTTGAGGTTCCGAAATTGAAGAAACCATGTTTATCCATAGAGGATACCTTAATCAGAGCCACATCTGTTTCTACATAACCCCGGGCATAGAAGCTGGGACCCTCATGGTAAGTCAAGGGTATATAATTACAGAGATCTTTATCATGCAACTTGCGGCTGGCGCCACTCATATGCCAGTCATTGTAAATAAAATGCTTTCTCTCTGGATCAGCCAGAACCGCTTTCGGCGGGAAGGGGCAAGTAGTAGTCCGAATATTAACATTCTCCAGTTCATCAACCCTTCTGGCCAGGGCCGCATCCAGGTAAGCAGAGGTCATGACAAACTCACCGTAGTGTACCAGGTCACCTGATTTGACTACTTTCATGGCTTCATCAACGGGGGTTAGTTTACGTTGGTATTCTGCACTATAATCAGCCAATTAGATCCCTCCTCATCTAATAACATACCGTTAATTCTATTGCAAAGAACCAATATAACTTGGTGGCCAGATCAATCAAGTTTTGTTTCCGCCACCAGGTCTTTTCTCTCTAGCCTCTAAGCAGATCGCCTGCTATAACAAGTCTCTGCACTTCGCCGGTTCCTTCATAAATCTGGAATATCTTGGCATCCCGATAATACTTCTCAACTGGATAATCTTTGGTATAACCATAGCCGCCAAATACCTGTACAGCTTCGGTAGCACAGAATACTGCGGTGTCACCGGCAAAGGCTTTCGCCAGGGAAGCAGCCTTGCTGAACCGCGGCACGTCCATATCCTGTAAAGAAGATGCTTCCAAATAGAGCAGGCGGGAAGCCTCAATTCTCATAGCCATATCCGCCAGTTTGAATTGAATGGCCTGGAAGCTACAAATAGGTTTGCCGAACTGGGTGCGTAGTTTAGAGTATTCCAATGAAGCATCCAGACTAGCCTGGGCAACACCGGTGGCCATTGCGGCAATACTGGCCCGGGAAATATCCAAAGTCTTCATAATAATATAGAATCCCTTGCCTTCACTGCCCAGCAGGTTTTTGGCCGGAACCCGTACATCCTCAAATATTACTTCCGTAGTGTTGGAGGTTCTAATCCCCAGTTTGTCCTCGGTTTTGCCCACGGTTATACCCGGAGTATCACGATCAATTATGAAAGCACACATACCCTTGGTACCCATTTTCTTGTCCAGGGTTGCCAGGAGGGTATATACTCCAGCGGTTCCACCATTACTGATAAACTGTTTAACTCCGTTAATTACATATTCATCGCCCACCTTTACACATCTGGTGGAAAGGCCACCCGCGTCGGAACCTGCCCCGGGTTCAGTTAAACAGAAGGCTGCCAATTGGCCATCGTTTAACTTGCCATAAAAATCCTTCTTCTGCTCGTGATTGGCGGCAATCAGTACCGGGTCTGCCGCCAACAGGGTGCTGGCTACCATAACAGTACCTATCCCGGCGTCGCCCCAGCATATTTCTTCGGCGACAATGTTTTGCGCTGCATGATCCAGCCCCGGTCCGCCATATTCAGCTGGAACACCTATGGTCATAAGTCCTACTTCATGCATCTTCTTGATGCAATCTTCGGGATAAATATGCTTATTATCCCATTCACTGGCAAAAGGAGCTATTTCATTGGCGGCAAAATCATGAGCCATTTTTTTCATCATTTCTTGTTCTTCACTTAAACGAAAATCCATTATAATTCCTCCCCTTCGTTTATAGTTTAATTGACTGACAATGGGTTTCATAAGAAGGGCTTATATATCTCTGGTCCAGAGTGAAGCCATCGCTGGCCCACCACCAACACAAAGGGAGGCTCCACCTACGGTCTTGCCCTGTTTCTCCAATTCATAATACAGGGATACAATGATCCGTAAGGCGGTGCATCCTACCGGGTGACCGAGACCAATACCGGAGCCATTAACATTAACCTTGCTCAGATCCATTTCGATGCCGAAATCTTCTTTAATCATCCTGCCGACACCCAGGAACTGGGCGGCAAAGGCTTCATTGATCTCCCAGTATTCTACGTCTTCATACTTCATGCCGGCTTCCTTTAGACATTTGGGAATTGCCACTGCCGGACCTAATCCCATAACTTCGGGAGCTACCCCTTCGGCACAGATGTTTATCAGTTTCATCAAGGGTTTTAAACCTAATTCCAGCGCTTTGGCTTTGGACATTACGATTACAGCAGCTGCCGCGTCATTAATACCGGAGGCATTGGCGGCTGTTACGACCCCACCCTTTTTAAAGGCGGACGGCAGCTTGGACATGGCTTCAATGTTGGCATCAGGAATCATATGCTCATCTTTTTCATATAACTTGACGCCTTTTCTGGATTTGAGTTCCACCGGGACTATTTCCCGCTGGAAGGTTCCGTCTTCAGTAGCCCGGGTAGCACGTTGATGGCTTAGAAGTGCCAGTTGATCGCATTCTTCACGAGTAATACCGTATTTTTCCGCAATATTCTCAGCAGTCAGGCCCATGTGCCCGGGAACCAGTTTATCGAATAGTCCGTCATGAATCATGGCATCCTCCACGGAACCGGCGTTCATCCGATAACCCATTCTGGCTTTGGGAAGCATATAGGGGGCATTGGTCATACTCTCTACCCCTATAACCAGACCAATATCGGTTTTGCCCAGTTGAATACGATTAATGGCTATTTCCAGAGCCCGCATCCCGGAGGCACAGTTCTGGTTTACGTTGCAGGCATTGCTGGTAACCGGGAGCCCGAGCGCCATACCGACCTGGCGAGCAGGAAGGGATCCCTGCATATGGGGATATACTTGACCCATTACGATTTCATCAATGGTATCCGCTGCTATTCCTGCTCTCTTGATGGCTTCTTTGCCCACCCCTATGGCCAAATCTAAAGCTTGTACGTCTTTAAGGCTGCCCATAAACCTTGCTATTGGTGTTCTGCAGGCACTAACGATTACAACATCTTGTATTTCTTTCATCATATTGCTGTCCTCCTAAATATATTATTTATTCTGAAATACCGGTTTTCTCTTTTCCAGGAAAGCTCCCATACCTTCTTTCTGATCGAAGGTGGAGGAGCACATACCGAACATATCCGATTCTATACCCATGGCCGTATCCAGGTCGGCCTGCATTCCCTTACCAATTGCATATTTAGCGTATCCCACCGCCAGGGGTGCTTTTTTAGCAATCTTAGCGGCCATCTTCCTAGCTTCTTCCATTAATTGATCAGCAGGATATACATGGTTGACAAGTCCCAAGCGATAAGCTTCATCAGCCTTGATATTATCTGCTGTATAAGTAAGCTCTTTGGCCCTTCCTTCACCTATTAAACGGGGTAGACGCTGGGTGCCGCCGAAGCCGGGGATAACCCCCAGACCCACTTCGGGTTGGGCAAACAAGGCATTGTCTGCCGCCAGCCTAATATCACAAGCCATAGCCAACTCGCACCCGCCCCCCAGGGCAAACCCTTTAATAGCTGCTATAACAGGTTTCTCCATTATTTCCAGCATGCGCATGGTTTTCTCGCCATAGTCGGAGAATTCACGTGCTTCCACACCGGATAAGGGCTGCATGTAGGCGATGTCAGCACCGGCCACGAATGCCTTGTCGCCGCTGCCAGTGATAATCATCACCCTTATAGCCTCATCGGCGCTCACATCTTCTATAGCACTTCTAATCTCGGTTAATGTATCTTTATTCAGGGCATTTAAAGCTTTGGGACGGTTGATATAAAGGATCGCTAAATAATCCTCTTTTTCAAGAATAATGTTTTCGTAGGCCATGATTTTTCCCCCTCTCGTCAGATTGGCCTCTGATTCATTTATCTATCTGATATCAATATTCATAGAAACCCTTTTTGGTTTTCATCCCCAGCCAGCCAGCCCGGACATACTGTTTTAACAGTCCGGAGGGACGGTATTTGGGGTCTCCGGTTTCGTCATACAAGGTATTCATAACGGCCAGAGCAATGTCACCGCCTACCAGATCGCAGAGGGTAAGCGGTCCCATCGGCCATCCAGCCCCAAATTTCATAGCTGTATCAATATCTTCAGCGGTAGCCAGGCCTTCATAAAGGATGGCACAGCCTTCATTGATGGTAGGTACCAGGATACGGTTGACAACAAACCCCGGTCCTTCTTTAACCTTTACTGGTTTCTTGCCGATTTCTATGGAAAGATCAACCACCGTTTGTACGGTTTCGGCGGAGGTTTGCAGGGCAGGAATAACTTCAACCAATTTCATTACATTGGCCGGGTTGAAGAAATGCATGCCTACGACTTTGTCTGGTCTTTTGGTTATGGCTGCTATTTCGGTAATGGAAAGAGATGATGTATTAGTGGCGATTATTACTTCAGGTGCCAGCAAAGCGTCCAGTTTCGTGTAGACATCTTTTTTGACATCCATATTTTCGAAAACACCCTCGACTATGAAATCGACGTCTTTTAGGTCCTCGAATTTATCGGTTCCAAAAATATTTCCCAGTACAGCATCCTTGGTACCGGCAGCGGCTTTGCCTTTCTCTTCAGCCCTAGCCAGATTTTTGCCAATTGCATTTATGGCTCTATCGATAAATTCTTTTTTGATATCATAAAGTACTACCTTCTTGCCCGCAGCTGCCAGAGCCCAAGCGATACCCTGTCCCATTGTTCCTGCACCCAACATCCCAATTTTGTTAATGGCCATTACTGTATACCTCCTCATCCTAAAATTATATCTAAAACAGCACCCAGAAAAATCTTCCCCCCTCTCATTTAATTTAGTATCTAAAACTAATCAAAATAGTAAAATATCCCTCTATATTGATATATAGTCAAAGCAAAGAATATGCCAAATATTCTAAATTAATCCATCCATAGGCGTTAAAAGGCGACACACCTTGGTTTTAGAATGTGCCGCCTCAAAATTGCATTCAACTTTCATCAGACCGAGTACGCCAAAATAGGAGAGTTGAGTGAATATTCGCGTGGTTAAAAAGCAGCTATAATTCCACTCTGGTAGGCTCTTCGTCAAAATAGGAGACCCATGCCTGTTTTCAAAGCATTACCGTTTATTGTAAATCTTAATGGTAAAAGTCGCTGGAATACCGTCTTTTAGTCCACTCTATTATTACCCGCCGTCAACTTAGGTCTGCCAAAATAGAAGAGAAGCTCTGCAATCCCTATTGCATATCTCGGATGCAATTGAGAAAAACGAAATATTCATTCATAATATATATGAAGCCATTGAATGGGTAAAAAATGGAGGCCGAGTATTGCTTGTATCTGAAGTTGATAGGGAGGGGATAGCATGGCATTTTTCAAGGAAACGTTAATAGGTAGAATCGGTATGGAAGAAAAAGACGGCTGCATAACCCATTTGTGGTTTGAAAATGATATAGTCCCCCAAAATTTAGAACAAGGCGAAACACCCCTCATTAAAGAAGCCTTCGAACAACTTGAGCTTTATCTCAACGGGCAGTTAAAAGAATTCTCCGTACCGCTCCAGCCAGAAGGGACGCCCTTCATGCAAAGTGTATGGCAAAGGCTGCTGGAGGTTCCCTATGGTCAAACAGCCAGTTACAGGGATATCGCCACCGCTGTGGGAAATCCCCGGGCAGTGCGCGCCGTAGGGATGGCCAACCGCAGAAACCCCATCCCGATACTTATTCCCTGCCATAGGATTATCGGTTCCCAAGGAGATCTGGTTGGTTATAGCAGTGGTCTGGATTTAAAAAGAAAACTATTAGATCTGGAAACCAAAGGTAATAAGTAAGAATTACTGTGAAATAGCCAAGATACTTATACGCGCTAAGAGAAGGATAGATATTGCAGTTCATTTTTAGCCGTGGGCATCAATTATCTATTAATTTAAGCCCGTCAATACATCTTTTAGTAAGCTTTTGGTAGTGTTTAAGGCCCTCCTTGGACATAAGTATGTTTTTATCGCTCAAATCTTTCATAGTTGTAGCTGGATTTCCCATGGCTACTTTACGCGGCGGCACTACACGACCATTGGGAAGTAAACTCCCGGCCGCCAGTATACTTTCAGGACCTATTTCACATCCCATGGAGACAATAGCGCCCATTCCTATCACGGCATATTCATTAATTATGCAAGGACCATGGACAATAGCGCCGTGACCTATGAGAACGTTGTCGTGGATAATAGCTTCGGTGTTAATGTCAACATGAATAACGCAATTGTCCTGAACATTCGATCCCGAACCTATAATTATCCTCCCGAAGTCGCCTCTTATAACGGCACCAGCTCCCACCAAACACCCTTCCCCCAATACGACATCACCGATAACTACTGCGTCGGGATGCACAAATGTAGATTCTGGTATTGATGGCCTCTTCCCCTCGAATTCATATAGCGGCATCTATAACCCTCCCCCCATTTTTTTACCATACCGTCTATGGTTTTATTAAGATTATACTTAAAATATGGTTGAGTCTTCTCTGGAAATCTTGCTATCATTATAATACATGTAGATTATTTGGATATACCACTTATTAAATGTCTTGCTATTTGCCTGGGGGAGGTTAGCCCAAACATAACCTTTGAAACTCGCTAGTAACCTTCCCGCCAGAGTGTTATTATTGAATCGATATGGTCGTGAAGTAAATAACAAAGGGAACGGAGTTGTTGGCTGTGAAAACAGTGGTTGTGATACAACGGGAACTTCAGGAGAATCTGCGCAACTATAAGACCTTGTTTTTGTTGATGTTTATTTTTGGCGGTATTCTTATGGCGCTCTACACTGAGGTCGGCCCCACAGCCAACTCCCAAAATGTTCTGGACCCCTTTTTCGAACTTTTTGCCGTGCTTTGCCCCATGATTGGCATATTAGCCGCCATGGATGCGGTGGTAGGGGAAAAGGAGAAGGGTACTTTGGAACTGATCCTCTCCAAGCCTTTGCCCCGACGGTCCCTGCTCCTCGGCAAATTCTGGGCTTATGTACTGATGATCGTGCCCCTGTTGGTGGCAGAATTGATCGCTGCCTACTTCTGGGCTCAGTTTTCGGGGATATCCCAGTATCGCTGGCAGCTTCCCATGCCCCCGTTTAGCCAGTGGTTGACCCTGGTAGCCATCGTAAGCTGTGTTTCCCTATTTTTTATAGCTCTGACCACCCTGATTTCTATGTTTGCTCCTACCACGGCTACTTCCGGCTTATGTGCTCTGGTCTTCATGGCCCCGGCTCATCCGTTGGGAGGCGAATTTCTAAGACAGGTTGGCCTGCGGCTGAATATAAGCAGCTTTGAAGGACTGCCCCTCGCAGTCAAGTTCTTCCTCAGCGTTTTCTCCAAGTTTCAGAAATTCGCCCTGACCAGCCCTGGCGATGCTCTAATCTGTTGCCTATCGCTGTTGAGCATGACTATTGTTGTGCTGCTTCTAAGCAGTTGGATCTTTGAGCGGCAAAACGTAGCTTTCAAAAATTAAGGGGGAGCAATTATGAAGGATTTCGCGGTAAGTGTTCAAGATTTAAGCAAACGCTACGGTTCCTTGCAAGCCGTTGATAATGTCAGTTTTCAGGTAAAGCAGGGCACCTCTTTTGGCCTGCTGGGATTAAACGGAGCAGGTAAAACCACCACCTTCAAAATGCTGGTGAGCCTGATTAGACCAGATGGCGGAACCGCTCATGTGGCTGGTTATGACGTGGTGAAAGAACCCAT
>JBAYYO010000002.1:0-35716 GCA_041672985.1 Syntrophomonas sp.
TACGGACACCGATACGGACACCGATACTGATACGGATACTGATACGGACACCGATACTGATACGGATACTGATACGGATACCGACACTGATACCGATACCGATACCGACACTGATACCGATACCGACACTGATACCGATACCGACACTGATACCGATACCGATACCGACACTGATACTGATACCGACACCGACACTGATACGGACACCGACACTGATACCGACACCGATACTGATACCGATACGGATACGGATGATGATAATGACGATGACACCGACACGGATACCGATTTCGAAGAAGAAAAAGATCCCCCCGCAGCTGGCCCAACCCCGATTGAGGTTCCGCTGCCTGCTCCAGCAGCAGCACCGCTGCCTAAGACCGGTGCCAACAACCTGTTGATGGTTCTGACCGGACTCACCTTGATGGGGGCAGGAATTACGGTTAACAGAATCAAGAAATAATCCGGTATGCTAAACACTCTAAGTGATATCATGGTATAGAGACCACCATACTATAGGTGGTCTCTTTCTTATTAGAAAAGGAGGCTGTCTGGTGCGCCATATATTAAGCAAGTTATTAATAATCGCCGGCCTGCTGCTTATTATTAGCCCCTTGTTGAAAACCGGTTACAGCCTCTATATGCAAAAAAACCTGCTCCAGGACATTGAACAGACTCAACCAGCTGTCGATATCAGTCCTGTAGATCCCGCTCTGCCAGCTGCAACGGCTCCGACCGCTCCCAACGTACCGGTGCAGACTCCTCCAAAAATCAAAGCCGTACTGGTGTTAAACATCCCCAAATTAAACCTCAAAGCGGCCGTGGTGCAGGGAGTTACCAGCCGAGATCTCAGTCTGGGTCCGGGGTTATATCCTGACAGCAGTCTGCCTGGAATTAAAGGTAATGTGTCGATTGCCGGCCACCGCAATGTTTTTGGTTCATGGTTTAGACATCTGAATAAGTTAGTACCTGGAGATAAAATAAGCATTACTTACCATGGCACTATTTACAATTATGAGGTAGAAAAGGTCTTCGTTGTTGCTGAAAATGATTGGTCAGTTGTAGCCCCAACCCCATATAAAGCTCTCACCCTAACTACCTGTGACCCCCCTGGCAATGTAACTCAAAGGTTGATAGTCAGGGCCAAACAAGTCGAATAATAATCCCTTATTAAAAGGAAAAAGCAGAGCTCACTGGCTCTGCTCCAAAAGTCATTGCGATTATTGAGGAGAAATTATTTCCCCCTGGCCACCTGGTCTTGAAAACTTATTGACAATTTGCCGCCTTTATAGGTGCCCTTAACCTTATCATCACCGTAATTTTCTGCTACATAACTCCCGGCGGGCAATTCTCCAAACATAGAGTTCGCATCATTTGACATGGTGGGATCAACCGGAATCCAGCCCCGTCCGTCGAGATAAAACTCGGCCCATTGGTGTCGGCGTCCTGCCAGATTGATAGGGTTGCTATCCTGCGCCAATTCGTACCGATCATTCGCATATCCATTCACTACCCGAGCGGGAACTCCTGCCGCCCGGCAGATGGCAACAAATAAAGAGGCAAATTCTTCACAACAACCGCTGCCCGCCTGCAGACCTGCTAGTGCTCCCTGGTTAACCGCAGGAGAACTCATGTTGTAGCTTAAGCTGCTACGAGTGAATTCAAAAGCTGCCCTGGCAATATCGAGATCACTGCTGCCACCGCTGCGTTTAGAAATAAGATCCGCTATAGCCTTAATCCTGGCATCAGAACTCTCAATTTTGGCGCGGGGAGCAAGATAGGGGGCAGGATCATTTAGCAGCTGGTCATTAGCAGTCTGTAACCAGTTAGAACCGTTTACCTTGACAGTATATTTCTGTACCAAAACTGTTTGGGTTCCCGGAGCCAGATCGTCAAAATTAAAAACTCCGATCCGATTGCCATTGTCTGCTTCCTTAATAGCACTGGGTTGACGGGAAAATTCTTCACTGATTATTTCCTGGTAGGGTGAATCAAGCTTGGCCATCAGGGGTACCTCCAGTTGCAGTTTGGTGGCCTGATCTGATCCGGTGTTTTTAATCTGGATGTCATTTTCTAAAATATAGTAATTGTCAGCAGTATCATTATGCAAGCTGGCAAGACTGTTATCAGCTATAGCTATAGATACTTGCGATAATATAAGGGTTAATATTAAAGTTATTAGGATTCCAATACGTTTTTTACCGATAAACATTAGGCACGTCCCCCTTTGTATTGGACGGCCCGTAAGAAAAAGGCAGGTAATTAATCCTCCTCTTCGGTAACCAGGCGATCATAGACGTGCTGTCCTTAGACCCTTGGCTTTGCGTCCCCGCCTTTCGGCGGGTTTGCCTTTATCGGTGAGGGCTTTAAGCCCTGCCGTCCTGATATTATGTAATTAAAAAACCTGCTCAGCAGATTGCCAGGCAGGTTAGTTTCAAAAGATATCTGCTCCCGGCAACCCGGCTGTCATAACCTTGCGGTATTAGACCCGTGGTTTTGCGTCCCCGTCTTTCGACGAGTTTGCCCTTATTCAAGAGACTCCTGTTTATAATTAACCATATTTTGTGAAACTTGTCCAGTACTTTTCTGTAAATTTATGATAATATTATAAACTTTTATGTAAATGTCTTTTATGTTTAACATTTTCTTTCTACAGATTCCAGCCAGAAGAAAGGTTGATGGCCGTGTGCTTTAACAGCAGGGAGTCACTATTTTCAGGTTTGCAGCAGAGCGGCCAGAATGCATCCAGGCGATTGGCATTATCTGGTGGATATCTCACTATAACAGGCCAACACAGTGACTAATATTACCAATTAGCAGCCTTGGTTCTAATCGGTTCCAACATCTGATAAAATTTGTTAAATATGACCGCTCCCCGGTCTGCCTTCTGCCTATCGAATTCACGCAGGTTCGCTGTAGGTCGAGCATTGTTCTCGGTGCTGGCTGCGGGCATATCATTCAATGGCCGGGTTGTTATAATTTGGGAAGCCATCTCTAATTCCCCTACCGGCCTAGACTTCATACGCGGTATCTTTTTACCTCCCTGCCGTTTACAATCCGCTCCCCAATAGATTGCACAATATCCGTAATGAATGCAAGAAAGGCATTTTTCTGTTGCAGCTTGTGCCTTAATCATGCTTTATCTTCACCTCCCAAGTCCATAAAATCTACGATGAGAATACGCCTATTTTTGAAAGTAATATTATGCAATTATGATGCCAACCTTTAGCAAATGATGAATACAAGTAAATTGGGTTTTATAAAGATGCGCTTATCATGTTTGTCACATTAGTGTATTACAAAATGACACTTGTCACGGAATGTGCAACAGGGGTGGTATACCTTAATAAGCTTGAACCACCGCTCATCTGGCCATCAGTCGCTTGATGTGCTCTCATCCTTCTGGATAGCACTCATGTTCTTCTCATTTTATATACACTGGCACCATAAAAATGTATCTGCAAGAATCACCATGCAAAATCGTAGCACTATAAGTTATCTATCTTACCTTATAGATTGTGGGATTAGCACGAAAGGAGGACTTGAAGAAATGCAAGATGTGAATGTATTTTCAAGATTGGTGAAAAAAAACCGTATAATTACCATGTTGTTGTTTATTGGTTTGATTTTCTCACTGCCTAATCTGGTCGGTTGTGGCTCAAAATCGTCTCTGGAAATACAGGAGGAGGTGCGCAGCCAAAGTCAAATCAGCCGCAATTCAGCAGCCGATCTGGGCTCAGCTGAGCAGGCCAATCAACCGCTGGAATCGATCAGCCTGGATCGCAAGATCGTTCAGAATGCCAACCTTAAACTCCGGGTTCAGGATGTCGCTGCCGCAACAGATCAGATCATTGGACTATGTAATCAAAACGGCGGTTATACAGTCAACAGTCATATATATCGAGATGAAGAGCGTGTATATGCTGATCTCTCCCTCAAAGTTCCTCAACCAGAGTTAACCAGCATTATTTCATCCATATCACAGTATGGAGAAATAACTGACAAAGTAATTTCGACCCAGGATGTCACCGAGGAATATTACGATTCTGAAGCCCGTCTGAAGGTGATGAAATCGAAAGAAGAGCGTTTACTCAGCTTGATGGACAAGACTGCTAATATCACTGAAATTATTAGCGTTGAAAACGAACTCAGTAAAACCCGCAGTGAAATTGAAGTTTTAACCGGGCGCCTCCAGTATTTATCTAATGCTACTGATTTTAGCCTGGTTAGAATAGACCTGGAACAGGGTGTGCCCGGCGCAATTAAGGCTCCGCAGGGAACCCTGGGAAAAGCGGCTCAAGGGCTGATTACCAGCCTTAACCACCTGATTAATTTCGCCAGTGATACAGTGGTATTTCTGTTTGTAATCCTGCCCTGGGCAGTGGTACTAGCCATATTATTCGTACTGTTTCGCTATATCTATAAAAAAATAAAACCTCGGTCACCCCAAGAATAAAATCATTAGCATTCTTGCTTTGTATTGGCTCAGTCTATAGAAACCCCACCTATATAGCGTACTTAAAAGGGCGGGGGGCCTCACTTTTTCTATTTTTCAGTTTCCAGCAGGATCATTATTTCTTGCTTTAGTTCCTCTTTTTGATCATTTGAGGTTGCAACTGCTTTGATGTGCAGCTTGACCTGAGCAGGACGCGGCGAAAATACATAAATACTGTCTGCCAATAATAATGCCTCATCGATATCATGAGTTACAAACAGAACTGTGGGCCGGTAAGCAGCACACAGTTCCTTAAACCAAAACTGCATCTTGCGGCGGGTTATGGCATCAAGTCCAGCAAAAGGCTCATCCATGAGCATAATGTCGCTGGTAAAAAGATAAGTACGCAGGAGTGCCGCTCTTTGCCGCATTCCTCCCGACAGCTGACGGGGATAATACGCTTCGAACCCATCCAGACCAAAATCCTGGAGATAGGTTCGGGCGGTATCATGAGCTTGCTTTTTGTCTAACCCCTTTATAATCAGGGGGATGCAAACGTTGTCCAAAATGTTACGGGACGGCAAAAGCAGATCCTTCTGCTGCATATAACTGGCCCTACCGGTACGTCCGGTCCAGTCCTCACCGCCTATCTCAATTTGTCCTTGATCAGGTACAATCAGACCGGATACGATATTCAACAGGGTGCTCTTGCCACAGCCGCTGGGGCCCAGAATGACAGCAAACTCATGGCAGTCAATATTAAGCGATATATTGGACAGGGTATAAACCCTGTCCAAAGTTTTACTTACTTCGCGAACTTTAATACCTGCCAAAGTACGGTCTCCTATTCCGGTAAGAAGTCATTGGTGAAAGCCTGCTCAGGCGCAATGTTTTTGTCAATCAATTGGTTGGCAAACATGAAGTCAGCATAATTCTTCCAGACTTCTGGTTTCATTTCTCCCCAGCGCGGGGCATCGGATTGATATTCCCTGGAGAGATAGGTTTGACTGGCTGCAACCAGATCCTTATTTAATTCAGGGACGCTTTTTATAAGAATAGCCGCAGTTTCAGAAGGATTCTTAATAGCGTAATCATAACCTTTGGCGGTAGCCCGCATGAACTTCTTGACCAGTTCCGGGTTCTCCGCTATTTTGGCTTCGCTGGCGATTATTACCGGGGTGTAATAGTCAAATGCTTTATCCTCATCCCCGAGATTAATATAGTTTAGAGCCATTCCTTTAGTCTGGGCTTCGATTCCGGTCCAGCCCTGGAATATCCAGGAGAAGTCTATGCCCTTCTCCATACTGGCAAAGAAGTCAGCTGAACCTATGTTAACCATTTTAACCTTGCTAAAATCTGCTCCGTGTTTGGCCATTAACATTTTCAATACTGCTTCTTCGGAAGGGGAACCCCAACCTCCATAGGTCTTGCCTTCAAAATCTTTAGGGGTTCTAATGTTTTTGCTGATCGGTGAAGCAAAACCGGAAGTATTGTGTTGAATAACGGCGGCCAGAGCTACCACCGGTATATCCTGAGAACGAGCCACGGTAACCTCCTCCTGGTAGCTTATGGCGAAATCGGCTTTACCTGCGGCGATAAGCTGGGGGTTGCCACCTTCTGAGGGCTGCACCATGTCAACATCCAGTCCCTCCTCAGCATAGTAGCCTTGCTCTTTAGCTGCGTATAATCCACTGTGGTTGGTATTAGGAAACCAATCCAACATAACCGTGACTTTTTCTGGAGCAGCTGGTTGGTTTTCTGCCTGGGGGGAGGAACAGCCTGCCAGAGTTAGCGCCAGCAAACTCACCATAACCGCAATTACAATAACCTTTTTCATAATCAACATCCTCTCATTACATTTATTATTGCCAACCTGAGGTTAACCTACAATTTATTCGATAATTTTGAATTCGCCCGTAACTCCTGCACTTTAACTTTAATATCATGAAAATCAATGTACTGGTAAAAGGGTATACCCTTTTCTCTGCACAGCGGTACCAGATTGTCTTTAGCAAATACTATATCCGCATATTCAGCCGGACATATATCCGAGTAACCGTCTCCTATATAGATACTAATATATCCAGGCCGCAACAGCTTGTGCATTAACTCCGTCTTACATACCCCGCATTTCTGGCAATTCTTATCCCTGTGCAGACACTTTATCCGCCAGCCCTCTTCATATTCCAGATGGTTGGCGTAGTAGGGGATATTTAATCCATAGCCAGTTAAAATCCTCTGGATATAATTATCATAACCATCGCTTAAAATAGAGATCGGATATTCCTGATGCTCAGCCCAGGTAACAAATTCGATGAAACTATTATCAATATCTGCTTTTTCGAAGAAGGCATCTAATTGTTCGGGTTCCACATCCATGAGTTCTAAAGTAAGCTGAGCACATTCTTCGGTCGACAGGGTCCCTGCCTCCCATTGGCGATTAATGCTCTCCCAACCCTCACTGGCAAATTCAGTTACCATGGCACAGCATACATCCTGCCTGGAAATCGTGCCATCGAAATCAATTAAAAACATTACTTGCTTGTTTATGGATCATCACCCTCAATCTTTCCATTCCACCCGAGCTTCATTAACAATGTCTGCTCCCCGCAATCGGTGTAACTCATCAAATAGCAGACTATGGAAAGTTCCGGGATTCTCGCCGGATATTCGGGCTGCCTTTTCACCGGCGATGTTAAATGCGGCTATACTACTGATCGTTGCCAACCATGGCTCAGAGGGAACTGCACCGATGCATGCTGCTGCCACTCTTCCTACCATGCATCCAGCTCCAGTTATACATTCAAACAAGGTGCTTCCGTTGTGGATTAAGGCCAGCTTTTCGTAATCTGCCACCACATCAATGGCTCCAGTGGCAGCTACGACCAGTTGTTGTTTTTCTGCTAAAAAGCGGCAGGCCTCTTCCAGCCCTTCGCCCTCATCCAGGGAGTCAACTCCGCGGGCCTGAGATTTCATACCGGCCAGACTTTTAATCTCAGCCCGGTTCCCTTTTATACAGGTGATTTTTCCGGCACGGGCAATTCGGTTTAATACTTCTGCTCGGCTGGGAATAACGCCACATGCCACCGGATCAATTACCAACGGCCTGCCTGCCTTGGCCGCAGCTTGGGCGGCGTCAATCATCGCCGCTTCCTGCTCACCAATCAGCGTACCCAGATTAAAATATAAAGCGCTGGCTATAAGCGCAAAATCATATGCCTCGCCCGTGTTTTCAACCATAGCCGGTGAAGCACCGCCGGCCAGAATTATGTTGGCCACATCAGTTATGGTGACATAATTGGTTATACAATGAACCAGGGGACTCTGGTTCCTTACCTCATCCCAAATTTCTGCGCATTTCTTTAACATAGGTCACAACCTCTCCACAATCAATTAGATTAAGATTCACTTTATCTCCCATTCCTTCTGCCGACGATTCCAGGGGGTTAACAACCATTCGGCCAGATCTATCACCTTCACAATCAGCAGACTTAATATAGCGATAATCACAACCGCTGCCAGAGCCCGATCCACTCGAAAAGATTTTTGAGCTATAGTCATAAAATATCCTAAACCCTGTTGTGCCCCCAGCCACTCTCCTATAACCGCAGCCATAATACTATATGATGCTGAAATCCTCATACCGGAGAATAATCCTGGCATAGCTGAAGGCAGTTTTACCATTTTAAAGATAACCAGTTTACTGGCTCCCATCGACCGAAACAGGCTTATCAGATCAGGATCAACTGAGTTAAGTCCATTTAAAAGGCTGATAACTATCGGAAAAAAGCAAACCAGAATTACCACCAGGATTTTGGGGAGCATCCCCCATCCAAACCATATTAGAAACAGGGGTGCCAGAGTAATAATAGGTATTGTCTGCGATACTATCAGCAATGGGTACACCGCTTGATTTAACCAGTAAAAATGGTTCAATATAAAAGCGGTGACCAACGCTATAACAATTGCCAACCCGAACCCTAACATCGCCTCTTCCAGTGTGCTGGCCGTATGCTTTAAAAGCAGGGGCAGGGTTTCTTTAAGGGTTTTCACGATTTGCAGAGGACCAGGCAGAATGTAGGCCGGCAATTGGTTCCATCTGACCGCTATTTCCCAAACCAATAACACGACCAGCGCAGTGACATAGGGAATTATTTTATTAACGATACTGGTTGATTTTTTCATCAATAGTCACTCCACTAGGTTTATAGTCTATTTTCACTACTGCCACCGCCCGCGGTACCCCGGCTTCTTTACAGACCTGCAGGGATTTTTTAACCAGACCCAAAAGAGTATCTATATCCCCTTCGATGGTTGTCTCCATCGGGCCTACTACATATTTTAACCCTGAGTCCCGGATAAGCTGGATTACTTTATCAACCAGGGCATAAAGGTGGTCTTCCTCTACCACCGGCAATATTTGCAGGCTCAGATTAGCTTCAGCCATTGCTGCACCCCCATTCATTAAAAAATTTTTTTATGATTAGCCTGAATTCCCCAGGTATTTATTAATCAGGTCTATAGCACAAAATTCCCCACACATGGAGCAGACGTCCTGCGGAACTGGATTACGATCTTGGCGAACTTTGCGAGCCCGCTGGGGATCCAAGGCCAGCTCCATCTGTCTGTCCCAGTTCAAATCCCGGCGCGCTTCCGCCATGGCCAGATCACGAGCCCAGGCTAAGGGTACCCCTTTGACGATATCAGCTGCATGAGCGGCAATTCGTGAGGCAACAGTTCCCTCCCGCACATCCTCCGCGGTAGGCAGCCCTAAATGCTCGGAGGGGTTCACATAGCACAAGAAATCAGCACCCGCCACTGCCGCCAAGGTCCCCCCAATAGCTCCAGCAATGTGATCATATCCAGCCGCCACATCCGTAACCAGCGGTCCCAGAACATAAAAGGGAGCCTCAAAACAGAGGCGCTTCTGCAGTTTTACATTAGCTTCAATCTGATCATAAGGGACATGCCCCGGACCTTCCACCATTACCTGCACCTGGGCGGCCCGGGCTCTCTGTACCAGTTCGCCCAGAGTCATCAATTCCTCGATTTGCGCACGGTCGGTGGCATCAGCCAGACACCCCGGACGCAAGCCATCACCCAGGCTCAAGGTGACATCATGGGTTTTACATATCTCCAGAAGCCTGTCAAACTGAGCGTAGAGGGGATTTTCTTCTTGCCGATGCAGCATCCAGCCAGCCATCATCGCTCCACCCCGACTTACTATACCCAACAGCCGCGGTTGGGTTTTCATTCTCTCCACAATATTGCGGGTTACCCCACAGTGAACCGTAACAAAATCTACCCCTTCAGCCGCGTGTTCCTCAATAACCTTGAATAACTCATCAGCTTCCATCTCCACCACCGGCTTACCCTGTAGGCGAGTTCTGACAGCAGCTTCATAAACTGGTACAGTACCCACCGGCACCGGGCATCTCTCCAGGACTTCCCGGCGGCAGGCCTTGAGTTCACCTCCGGTGCTTAAATCCATAATGGCATCAGCCCCGGCGGCCAGTGCCACCTCCATCTTTTCCACCTCATTTTCCCATTCGGGATAAACCGGGGAAGTCCCTAGATTAGCATTTACCTTAGTACTCAAACCATATCCGATCCCACATGCCTTCAAGCCCCTATGATTATGATTGCAAGGGATGACCACTACCCCTCTGGCTACCCTCTCTCTAATAACTTCTGCTGGTATGCCTTCTTTCCAAGCAACTTCCTGCATCTGGGGGGTGATCTCCCCTAGCATTGCTCTTTCCAATTGGGTCATATTGGTTTCCTCCCTTAATGAACTAAACTCTTACTTTTTATATCATTTATTATCTCAAGCATTTCGTCTTTCCATTTATCTCTCACTTTTGATTACTTCCATAAAATCTCTAATTACCTTAGCCGGGTCACTTGCTGCCAGAATAGATGATATGACCGCAACGCCAGCCGCCCCTGCTTTTAAAAGTGCCGGGGTATTTTGGGGAGCTATACCCCCTATAGCGACAATCGGTATAGGTACCCGGGCAGCTATCTCGGCTACCAGTTCGGGCCCCCCGGCATCGATTCTACAATCCTTGCTAATGGTGGGATAGACTGGTCCCACTCCCAGATAGTCAGCACCGCCGGCGGCGGCGGTCAAAGCCTCCGTAATATTGCCTGCGGAAATCCCTATAATTTTCTCTGGTCCTAGCAAGGCCCGGGCCATATGTGAGTTCAGGTCGTCCTGCCCAATATGCACCCCATCCGCACCGGATGCAGCCGCCACATCCACCCGGTCATTAACAACAAAAAGCGCACCATGCTCATGGCATACCCTGGCCATTTTTATTGCCATATCCACCAGTTGACGAGTATCCCAGTCTTTTTCCCGCAGCTGAATCAAACCTGCTCCATTCTTAACCGCCATTCTGGTCAACTCAGCATAGTCTTGTCCCTCACACAGGGGACCGCCAATAATTACATTAAGAAGCGGATATTTTAACTGCAGCCGGTTACCCCAGTCATTAAATGTGCGGGCGCGAGTCTCCAGGATATCCGGGTCATCCAGCTTACCCGGGAAGAAAGATGCCAGATGGTTTAAGGGGCCCCTGCCTTTTCCCACTGGATATGCGTAGCGAAGGCCGCTGGCTGCATATTTTTTCGCCATGTTCACGGCCCTCCAGGGGGAAGCGCCTCTGGCTATATAAGCAGTCAGGGCAGCGGAAAATGAGCAGCCCGTTCCATGGGTATTAGCAGTATCTATAAGTGGTCCTTTTAGTTGGTTAAACTCGAACCCATCGTAACAAAAATCAATACATTGGCCTTCCTGTTGTATTCCAGTGATAATCACGAAATCAGCGCCCATGTGGTGAATTTCCCGGGCAGCTTTGGGGAGATCCTTTTCATTATCAATATTGAAACCACATAAAACCGATGCTTCTTCCCTATTAGGGGTTAGGAAAGTTGCCTGGGGCAATAATTTATCCCGCAAAGCATCTATTCCCTTATAATCAAGGAGGGTATCCCCACTAGTGGCAACCATAACCGGATCCACTACCAAACAGGGCACCTTATAATATTTTAACCGGTTGACTATAACTTCAATAATATTGTCATCATATAACATCCCGGTTTTTATGGCATCGGCACCAAGATCACCGAGAACCGCCTCCAGCTGTTCATCCACCAGAGTGCTTCTTAATCCCTCCGAGTTAATGACTCTCAGAGTATTCTGAGCCGTAATGGCAGTGATGACACTGCTGCCGTAAACCCCCAGCCCAGCAAAAGTTTTCAGATCGGCTTGAATTCCTGCCCCTCCACCTGAATCAGAACCGGCAATAGTCAACGCTTTTTTAATATCCATCTCATCTCTCACCTGCTTTCCTGACACACGGACACATGGGGACGGTTCTCGTGTGTCAAAACGGCTGACATAGGGGACCAACACAGGGGTATAGTTCTATGTGTCTGTCCAGAATTATTTTGACACACGAGAACCGTCCGAGACCACTGAAAAAGTATCATAAATGTCATCCTGAGGAGCTGCAGGCGACGAAGGATCTCTTTTGGAAGTCCGTAATATTGGGACTTTAGCTAACGAGATTCTTCGCTATCGCTCAGAATGACACGCAAAAGAGTACTTTTTCAGCAGTCTCGAACCGTCCCCATGTGTCAACCAGAATAAAATAGGCCTTTTTACTCCTGAAAGGGGTAAAAAGGCCGTCGCGCGTACATAATAAAGCAATTCCTACGCTGGCATTACCCAGATCAGGTTTACGGGTCAGATCTAAAATCTTTCTCAGCCGAAATATTCAGCTCCCCGATGCACTCTTTAATTAATTCGATATTAATAATATAGCCGGGGGGTAAGGTAACTAAAGCGAAATCCACCCCTGTGCTTCTTGTGTCTATCATTATTAACCTTAAATCCTCGGTGTGCAAGCATATTTTTTATATTTGTGGCAACTCCCCCTCCGCCAGGGCCAGGTTATACGCTGTCATATATATACAATTGGGGTTTATTCCTTGCAGAACCTATTCAGCCAACGAGTTCTGGAAGTGCATGCGTCTTAATGCGCAAGGCTTCCAGAACTCGTTGGCTGAATAGCTCATATTCGGGGGAGCATTAATTTCCCAAACATCCCGTAAAAAGCACTTTTTCTTTGGACATAAATCTTCCCCAATCAATGCTTAGCAGAATTCTTACGCCATATAAAGGCAAGTCAAGAACCGTCCCCACTGCCTCAAATCAAAGGTTGGGCTGACGGTTATAAAACCGCCCCCCAACCTTTGGACCTGGCTGGATCCATTTTCTCAATCAGGAACCTTCCCCACTGGCCTCTATTATTTTAACTGCCATATTTTTCTTGCGGCAATCTTCACAGAGCCTGGCTTCATAACCTTCTATTCCGGTTCGCGCGGCAATATAATCTAACTGTTCCCGGGTAGCAAAGGGTTCACCACAGCGTTCACATTTCACCCGGGTAAAGGTTTTGTTCCAAATAATTCTTTCCGTATCGGATTGGAAGATATCAATAGCACCGGCGGGGCATATCTGCGCACAGGCCGCACAACCAATACAGGTTGCCGAGGCTTCATCAAAGGGCGTACTAATCCGCTTATCCGTTCCTCTATATATGGCCGATATAGCACTGGTCCCAATCTCCTCACATGCTTTGACACATAAACGGCACAGGATACAACGATCCTTGAAATCAGATGAATACTGGAGCTCATCGCTCTCTCCACCGTGATATTGCCGGTACATTTTTTCCATAAATTCACTGCTGGGCGAACTCCTGTACAAAAGAGCCACGATATTTTTGCGAATTTTTTCGATGGCCGGTGTCGATGTCTCAACCTCTATTGCTTCATATATCGGATAGGTGCAGGATGCTACCATCCGTGTGGCAGGCCCGTTCTTAACCTCAACCATGCACATGCGGCACATACCCTGTCCCCCGTAAGCTTCATGATAGCAAAGGGTGGGAATATGAATACCGTTCTTCCTCGCTGCTTCCAGTATTGTATCACCAGGATTCACTTCTATTTCTTGATGGTCTATGCTGATTTTCATTTCTTCACCCCTCCTATCTAACCTTAATAGCATTAAATTTACATTGGTTGACGCATTCACCGCAGCGAATACATTTTTCCTGATCAATAACATGGGGTTCTTTCTTTTCACCACTTATACCATCAACCGGGCAGTTCTTTGAACATAGTCCACAGCCCGTACAGAGTTCGGCATCAATGTAAAACTCGGTTAAATCACGGCATACTCCCGCTGGACAACGTCCTTCATTTATGTGCGCCAGGTATTCGTCTCTAAAATAATTTAGGGTGGATAGTACCGGATTAGCGGCAGTCCTGCCCAGGGCACACAGTGATGCAGTTTGCATGGTTTCTGCGATATCCTGCATGAAGGCCAGATGTTCCACCTTACCCTTGCCCTCGCAAATAGCTTCCAGGGTTTCGCGCAAAGCTTTAAGTCCTTCACGACAGGGTGTACATTTACCGCAGGATTCTCCTGCCAGGAAATTCACATAGTAACGGGCAATTTCCACCATACAGGTCCGATCATCCATCACTATTAACCCTCCGGAACCCATCATGGACCCGGCTCTGGTCAAGGTATCAAAATCAACCTGCAAATCCAGCATGGTGTCAGGGATGCATCCCCCGGACGGACCTCCCGTCTGCACTGCTTTAAATTTCCTTCCGCCCTGGATCCCCCCGCCGATATCATATATAATCTCCCTTAAAGTAGTTCCCATGGGAACCTCTACCAGTCCAGTGTTATTCACTTTGCCTACCAACGAGAATACCTTGGTGCCTTTGCTGCCTTCGGTTCCAACCGCAGCAAATTCTTGCGCCCCTCCGTTAATAATCACGGGAATATTGGCCCAGGTCTCAACATTATTGATTATGGTAGGTTTTCCCCACAAACCCTTTTCCGTGGGGAACACATATTTATCGCGGGGTTCACCTACATTCCCCTCAATAGAGGCTATCAAGGCGGTCTCTTCACCACAAACAAACGCACCGCCTCCCCGAACTATCTCAATATCAAAGGAAAGCGCGCTGCCAAGTATGCCTTGGCCCAGATAACCCCGGCTGCGTGCATTGTTAATAGCTATGGCCAGGTTTTTGACTGCCAGGCTATATTCATCACGGACATATATATACCCCGCTGATGCCCCGATAGCATACGCGCAGATAATCATGCCTTCAATAACGGTATGGGGATCGCCCTCCATAATGCTGCGATCCATAAATGCTCCCGGATCACCCTCGTCGCCGTTACAAATGACATACCGGGGTGAGGCGGTCGCATCCGCACATGCCTTCCACTTGAGTCCGGTTGGGAATCCTCCGCCTCCTCGTCCCCGCAGGCCTGATTTTATTACTTCTTCGATTACCTGGGTAGGTGTCATTTCGCTTAGTATTTTGCCCATAGCTTTATATCCATCTCGTTCGATATAATCCTCAATTGAAGCAGGGTCAATTTCCCCAATGTTCCGCAAGGCTATTTTGTGCTGTTTCTTATAAAACTCAATTTCATGATGTGATTTAATCCGCTTCTTGGTTTTGGGATCCCGGTATAAAAGCCGATTGATTATTTCGCCGGTTTGGAGAGTTTTTGCAATTATCTCGGAAACATCTTTAACCTTTACCTGGCAATAGGTAATATCATCCGGCATTATCTTCACCAACGGTCCTTTTTCACACCATCCATTGCAGCCGGTAGTCTTGGTATAGGTTTTTACCTGTACTTCAGTTGTTGACAACTGTTGCCGCAATGCCTGATAAACCTCCATGCTGCCGTTGGCCAGACATCCGGTTCCACAGCAAACTAGAATCATTCTGCTATCCAGATCAATCGTCTGTTGCATCGGCCAACCCTCCATAGCTCTTAATAATCTCAATAATACCTGATGACGTCACTTTGGGATGAACCTTTTCGTTAGCTACCAAAGCCGGAGCAAGGGCACAGGCCCCCAAACAGTTAACGGTTTCGATCGAGAATTCCCCGTCGGCAGTAGTCTCACCCGGTTTAATACCCAGGTGCTTATATATTTGATCAATCAATACATTGGAACCCTTTATATGACAGGCAGTTCCATCACAGACTTTGAAATTGATACGGCCTTTGGGAACCAAACTGAATGCTTTGTAAAAGGTGGCCATGCTATAAACCCGACTTAACGGGACATCAGCCCTGGAGGCAATTGTCTCCAGCCCTTCCCGGGGAAGATATTTGAACTCTCCCTGTATATCCTGCATCATAGCCATAATATAGCGCTTTTCTCCCGGATAATTATCTAATATTTCAACAATTTTTTCCACATCAACTTGCCTGGCGTTTGCAGACATATTCTGTTGCCTCCTTAAAAGCAAGTTGCCATCTCTTCACAACACATTGGGGGAAAAGATGGCAACCGCATGCATTAGATTAGCTCAATCATTTTTCCGCCCAGGCGGGTTATTTAATTGACTATTTATGATAGCCCAAGCTCAGCTAATTTACTTTCGGTCGGAACTCCGTTTTCATCCCAACCCCGCCCGGCGTAGTATTGGGGGAGCATCATATCCAGTCTATTAACATTGCCCTTGTGCGGACCACCTTTCATGGGTTCATTGAGCAACCTGGACGGCAAGGTATCATCAGCTTTGGTGAACCCGGCTTTCAGATTGAATAGCCGCTCCAGATTCCAAATACGATCTCCGGCCTTCAGCAAATCTTCATCGCTAATATCTATTCCGGTCGCAGTTCTATATTGTTCTGCTACTTCGGGAAGTCCTATGCCAAAAGTTGTGAACAGGCATAACCCAGCGGAGTCAACCACTGCCGTCAGATCCTGGAATATTTTAAGTAATTCTGGCTTGCCTTCAGTCACATCAGGATCAGACTGAACCGGAATCCCCAGAACTTCAGGTGATGTCATATATCCACGTACATGACAGCCACCCCGATTGGAGGTAGCATAACTCAATCCAATCCCCTGTTGACCCCTGGGATCATAAGCAGGCAGTTCCTGTTTCTTAACGGACATGGAGAACTCAGGATGACCATAAGACTCAGCCAGTCGATAGGATCCTTCTGCCAGTTCATCTCCAAAACCTTCACGATAGGCTGTCATTCTGGTCAACTCGACCATGGTATCAGCATCACCCCAGGCCATTTCAGACTTGTTGCGGGGGATAAATCCCTTTTCCAACATCTCCGTAGCACAGGCTATAGTTGCTGACAGCGTTATCGGATCCATACCCAATTCATTGCAGAGGAAGTTGGCTTTACAGATGGCCTCAAAATCGTCAACATCCAAATCCGAGCCATAACCCCAGGTAGCTTCATATTCGGGTCCTTCGCCTATCCCCTTGTATTTGCCCTTGTTTTTAGTCACTCGTCCGCAACCGATTGAGCAGCCAAAGCAGCCCTTATTGCGAATCAGGTGATGCTCGTTCTGGTATTCACCGGAAATTTTCTCGGCATTGGGGAATACTGATGCTTCACTAAAGTTTTTTACCGGGAGCCCACCATGTACATTGAGTATATTTACCAGGACATTAGTACCATAAGCTGCCAGACCAGCACCAGTTACGGGGTGCGCCTTCAATTTAGCCCGGGCATCATTTATTGCATTCATAAAAGCAGGGCCATCAGCAACTTTGACACCCTGGGTACCGCGTACCGCTACCGCTTTAAGATTTTTGGCACCCATAACAGCACCTACGCCCGAACGGCCTGCGGCCCTGTTGTATTCATTCATTATGCAAGCGAACTTAACCAGTCTTTCTCCAGCCGGACCAATACAGGCTACCTTGGCATCATCGTCGGTAGCATCTTTAATCATATCAGTAGTCTCAGGTACGGTCTTGCCCCAAAGATCCTCGGCACTTCTGAGCTCGACCTGGCCATTGTTTATCCATAGATATACAGGTTTACTCGCCTGACCCTCAAAAATTATGCCATCATAGCCGGCATATTTTAGCTCGGGGCCAAAACTTCCCCCGGAGTTGGAAGCAGCAATGGTCCCATTCAGTAAGCCTTTGGTGACCACATTAAATCTCCCCCCGGATGTAGCTAGAGTACCGGTTAGTGGGCCGGTCATAAAGATGATCTTATTTTCGGGACTCAGAGGGTCTACCTGAGGATCAACCTCATCATAAAATATTTTAGTACCCAAACCACGTGCACCTATATAGTTGTGCATATCTTCAGTTTTTAGAGCTTCCTTGCGTATTGTTCCCTCAGCCAAATTAACCCTTAGTATCTTACCATGCCATCCGTACATCTTTAACCCACCTCCTCAAAAACGTCTTTAAACTTAGCCGCGAAGGCCTTGCGTTTAGCCAAACTGCCGGTATTCGCATCCTGATAACTGATGGCTCCGGACGGGCATAATTTTACACAGGCCGGTTCGCCGCCACAGAGGTCACATTTGCTCACTATGTTGGTTGATACATGATAATGAATCGCCCCAAAAGGACAGGCAATTGTACACATTTTGCAGCCGATACATTTAGAATCATCGACTTCCATAGCCCCGGTATCCGCATTCCTCGTAATTGCACCTACCGAACAAACCATCATACAGGCAGAAACACCACATTGCTGGCAAACCATGGGGACTGAAAAGCCAATTTTTTCATAACTGAAGACTGATATACGGGATAATTCCGGATTAAATTCACCTGTATGGGTAAAAGAGCAAACTAATTCACAGGTACGACAGCCTGTGCATTTCTCTGGTTGTACTACAAGTATTTTGTCCATACACCACTGGTTTCCCTTTCAAGGAAACCAGTTTTCACCTCCTTTGAAGTTTAGTTTTTAAGCAGAATCCTGATAATTCCTGATTAATTTTTAGTAATTCCAATCTCAATCTTTCTCTTCTCTCTAATCTTCCAACACCTACTCTTACTCTCGTTTTCCAATCCCCCTCTTTCTCTCAATTCATCAAATAGCAAAGCAATTGGGGCCAGTTTTCCTTATTGCTTATACTGGCCGGTCATGCGGGTTAACCGCGGTACGATTTGCCAAGCATTTATATAAACACAATATTGCAAGTATTGTGCCAACTTAATCATGTTTGATGATTGGCTGAAAGTCGGGCCCATTCAGTTGTGATTGTATCATTGATGTATCGACCTTGTTACAGGTGTGTTTTTCCTCGGCACACCTGTAACAACATTTTACACACAATAAATCTTTCGATAATCTGTCAGAATATTAGAATAAGATATATGCATCCGGGGCCGGGGAATTATGAGGCCTATTGCGTGGAAGGAAGTTCCATGATTTCTATGTCCATGTCCAGTAAATTAATAAACATTACCTTACCACGTAATAAATCTCCTCTTCCCAGTAGAATTTTAATTGCTTCAGCCACCTGCAGGCTGGCCACCATAGCGGGAACAAAGCTGAGTATTCCCTGGTCAACTTCGATTCCCCGAGTGTTTTGGTTTTTCCCATATAACTGTTCCAGCGTATTATCGCCAGAAAATTGCGTGGTTACCTGTCCATACCAGCCGCCAATAGCCCCATGCACCAGGGGTATATTTAGATTACGGCATATATCAGCCAGCATCATCCGAGTCGTAATATTGTCCAGAGCATCAATAACCACCTGTATACCTGTCAAGAAATCTTTACCCGTCTGCTCCTCAAATTTGCGAGGCAGACCGATAAATTCAACTGCCGGGTTAATTTTCTTAACCCTCCGGGCAGCCGCCTCCACTTTACTCTGGCCCAGGTTATCAAATTGGGCATTGAGCTGCCGATTAAGATTATGTTCCTCAAAATAGTCATAGTCCCAGGCAGTTATGCATCCCACTCCCATGCGGGCCAGTTCCTCGATTACATATCCACCCAATCCGCCACAGCCAATGACTGCTACCCTGGAATTAAATAAACGATACTGTTCATCTATGCTTATGGCATGAACGTTACGTTGGTAACGTATCGGCAGAATTCCCTCAGCCAGAGCCTGATCCTCAACTATACGCAGGTTAAAACCTGTTTCTTCCATCAGCTTAACCTGATCTGACCACGCCAATCTGGAATTTTTAGCTCTTTGACAGATAAGTCTGGCAAGTTCTTGCTTCATGTTAACCTCCGGCGACCGGCGGAAAGACTGCCAGGGTATCATCGGCCTGTAAAACGCTGGCAAATTCGGCCCGCTTGCCGTTAATAAAAATGATTCCTATTTCCATTTCCTGGCGGGTAATTGATAAGCTGTCCAGCACCTGGCCAACTGTTGTGCCCTCAGGATATTCACATACCCTGACTTTAAATCGTCCCAGCCTCAGGCTAGCAAAAAGCTTGATGGTAATTATCATTCATAAACTCCCCTTTGGTTAGTCATTGTCATTGAGTTAAGTGGACGGTTCGAGGCTACTGAAAAAGTGCTCTTTTGCGTGTCATTCGGAGCGATAGCGAAGAGTCTCGTTAGCTAAAGGCCCAATATTACGGGCTTCCAAAAGAGATCCTTCGTCGCCTGCAGCTCCTCAGATGACATTTATGATACTTTTTCAGTGGTCTCGAACGGTTCTTTTGACTCCGGATCAAGACTCATCACTCGCCTGACCCACGCTTTCTCTTATTATTTTATCATAAAAATAGGGTGAGGAAAAATGATCATCCTCATAATGTATCTATGCTAAAAGGCCGTCAATCCAATGATTAACGGCCTTTTACACTGCTGTTATGGCTGTCCTTGCCCGGGGGCAGGGACCCCCTTTTGTTCAAGTATTACCTCCTGCATACTTCGAGCATCCTTAATTTCAGGGACGCTAAATTCCCTTCCATAATCAGACATAGTATAACTGGCTGTCAGGTCCATAGCCATAGTCATTGATCCACCCTGGCTTTCCTGGCTGGCTGGTATATCCATATTTAGCTTCATTTTACCAGTCATATCCATGTAGTCATCATAGAAAGTTTCTTTATCAATCCAAATTGTATAGACCAAGTCCAAGTCCATATCTTGCAGCAGCTTTTGCATATCCACATCCTGTTCCATGGCAGGCATTTGCTTACTGAATTGTTGGAAATAATCACTCTTGAAAATGTCACCGCCCATGGTACCCGTTAATACCCAGTATTGTTTATCGTTCTTTACCTGGTCATTGGCAAAGGATAAACACATTCCCATATCCTTAATCTGCTGCATGGCAGCAGCAGGGTCCTGAGCCATGGACTGTTTCATTAGCGCCTGAATATCAAGTCCTTCCAAGTCCATCTTTACCCAACCAATATCGGGCATGGTCATAAACATGCCCTCTTGGTTCAACACCATCTCGGTATCTATAGCCTGGGGAGCTGGAGACGGCGCTGATGGCATATCAATATTCGCCTTCTGTTTCATGTACATTATAAGCGGTTCGGCCTGCAGCCAGGCTTCTATCTTGGAGTCCATTTTCATCTTCATAGTCTGGTCGTCTTGAGCGGATTCCCTAACCGTCATATCGATGTCGCTTTGCACATCTGCTGCCATTTTATAACGTCCGGCCTTTGTAACCTCAGCGGAGGATTTACCCATTAGTTCATCGGCGGTCATACCATCGCGCATTTCATTATAGGCAATAGCAACCGTTCCAGTCTGACCATCCCATTCCACAGCGGCCCCCAAGGATTCATAGACAAAACGCAGGGGTATGTAGGTCTTACCTTCAATAACTTCGGGTGCCCGCAGCATGGTTGCAGGGGCCCCGTTAACGGATGCAGCTGTACTGCCCAGGGTCATCTTTACAACATTGTCATTCTCCACAATATTGATGAGCTCACCGGTCACCGTAACATCACAGCCTAAAGTATTGATTAGAAAATCAGGTGTTACCCTGGTTACGCCCCCCTCCAAATACGGCTCGTTGGCAGGCTGGTAAGACTTGCCATTAAAATCGAGGTTGACTGCCGCGAAAACCGGGGTGGCCATGACTAGAACGATAATGAGGCTAAGTAGAATACTGGTTTTTCGTCTCAAAATGTCTCGCTCCTTCCTTAATAAGTTAAAAAATTACTATAATATAATACGCAAGTATAATTATTATTCTTGCACCTGAAACCTGAGGTAACACATCAAGGTTTAAAAATGATCGTCCCATCGCCTCGTCCCTGCCGGAAAAGGTAATATAACATCCCCGGGCTCCCTATTTTTGTTCAGCTAAAATCCGCAGGTTGTCGAACAACTCGGCTACCGTAATCATCCCCACCCCGCCCGGCACCGCACTGGCAATGCTGGCTTTGGCACAGGCATCGGGATGAACATCACCCCTCATCTTGCCCTTTTCATCGAAGTTTATTCCCGCATCGATTATGATCCCGTTTTCCTTAACCATCTCAGCCGTAATAAAATGCATCCGTCCCAGAGCTGCTATCAGTATATCCGCATTCCTGGTTTCCTGACCTAAATCACGGGTATGGGTATGGCAAACGGTAACTGTGCCATTCTCGGCTGTCATCATCACTGCCAGCGGTCCACCTAAGATAGTACTGCGTCCCACGATGGTTACCTTTTGTCCGTCGATATCGATATTGTGATCCTTAAGCATACGGATAACCGCCTTGGGGGTAGTCGGTTTAACCCCAGGCTCTTTGGTCAAAAGATGGCCCAGGTTGAAGGGGTGAATCCCTTCTACGTCTTTTCGATAATCCATGCTGCTCACAATCAGGTCAGCGTTAATGTGCATCGGAAGAGGTTTCTGTATCATGATACCAGTAACCTCCTGATCATGGTTTAATTGCCCGATTGTCTCAATTAGTTCGGCTTCGCTGATCCCGGAGGCAAAATGCCAGACTTTTACTTCGCAGTCTATATCACGAGCAAAGTTTTTTATCCCGTTAATATATGCAGCCGAAGGCCCCTCATCACCGACCTGAATGATTGTCATGGCCATTTTCCTTTGAGCCGCAGCCAGTTTCAATTCGGCTTTTAATCTATCTCGTATTTCTTTACCATAAATCAACATTCGCGTTCCTCCTGAAAAATTGAACTTTTAATCACTTATAATAACTTTGAAGGCAGCGTTGATGTTAATAAAATTATTAATAAATGCAATATTATCATTAATGTAAAACCTAAAAAGCGGCCTCCAGGTGATTAATGTGCGGCTCGTTTTTCTCTATGCGAATACCAATTACATCGAAACGGATTTCATTGAAGGGCTGGGATTGAGCAGCGAGGTACTCAAGTGCAACTTTGCGTATATGTTCGCGTTTGGTTTTGGTAATCGCTTCTTCGGGAAACCCAAAGCTGGTACTGGTCCGGGTCTTTACTTCCACAAAAATGATGCTTTGGGCCAGCGAACAAATGATGTCTATTTCCCCATAGCGGCTGCGGAAATTACGCTTAAGTATTTTATAACCTTGCTCTTCCAGATATCGAGCCGCGATATCCTCACCTTTATTACCCAATTCTTTTCTCATGTGTTTCTCCTATCTGCGGATTATATGTTTAAAATAGGCACCCCGCTTGCTGTGCGGGCCGGTAACTTATTCAAATAAACTAGGTTGGGCTCCGTTTTTATCTCCCAGCATGGTTTTAACCGGCTCAAAACTACCCCGGTGAATTGGACAAGGTCCCAGGTGCTCCAGGGCTATCATATGTTCCCGGGTAGCATACCCTTTGTGCCGGGCGAAGCCATAACCCGGATAGATGAGATCATAAGCCTGCATGGATTGATCTCGCTCTACTTTGGCCAGGATTGAGGCGCAGGCTATGGATATACTAAGACTATCTCCCTTGATTAGCGGGTATTGTTTTATTTCCAAATTAGGGATACTGACAGCATCTATGAGCAGGAAATCGGGCCGTGGCCTGAGTTCATTAACCGAGGTCTTCATGGCCTCTTTGGTGGCCTGCAATATGTTTTTTTGATCAATACGACCAGGAGAGACGGCCACCAGAGCCCAGGCCAGAGCTTCCTTTTTGATTTCTGTTACCATTTGCAGCCGTTTCTTCTTGCTTACCAATTTGGAGTCATTCACTCCCGGCAAGAAAAAATCCCGGGGGAGTATAACCGCTGCTGCAACAACCGGACCGGCTATCGGCCCACGCCCTACTTCGTCAATTCCGGCTACCAGTCGGTAACCTTCCCGGTAGGCTCCATCTTCGTAATATTTGAGTTCTTTTATACGTTGCTTTTCTCCTTCAATGGCAATTCCCTTCAGAGTCATTAGTATTTAACCCACCTTACTTAACCCAATAATCCGGCCACTGTAATCCCGAGCATCTCGCCTTCCAGTATGGCCTCCCTGAAGCCTCGTACTTTCAGTGCATCACCAATCAGAAAAACATGGGCTGCCATCTCTTGTCCAACCCTAAAAAGTTCATTTCTTGGTTTAAATCCTGTGGCCCACACTACATAGTCAGCTTTCAGGGTTCTTTCGCCTGCGGCAGTCGCAATACGTACCTGATCAGCCTTTATTTCTATTACCTCGGCATCAGTTATCTTCTCCACGCCCGCTTCTTCCAGGCGATCCATCAGTGCGCGACGGTTTTTTCTCTCCATCTCCGCAGCTAGAAATGATTCTTTTTCAACGATTGTTATTCGTTTACAGCTAGCAGATAGAAAATCTGCAACCTCGCAACCAGTAGTCCCCCCCCCAATTACTACTACTTCCTGAGCCTCAAGATCAACCTTGCCGGCTAATACGTCTACTGCCTGCACACAGGTACTATGGTCTCCGCCTTCGATAATGGGATGGGTCGCTTCGGCGCCAGTAGCCAGAACCAAAACGTCAGGTTTAATTCTCATTAGCAAGTCGCGGGTTACATGTTTGTTAAGTGAAACTTCCACCCCGCTCTGGTCCAGCTCTCTCACCATATAATCCCGCCATGCTACAACATGCTTCTTGTGAGGTGGTACAGCAGCCAGGGTCATAAAGCCACCCAGGTATGGTTCTTTTTCATATAATATAACCTCCAGCCCGTGCCGCCGCAGAGAAAGCGCAGCTTGCATGCCAGCCGGCCCCCCCCCGATCACCACGGCTTTCGCTGGTTGTTTTATTTTAGCTTTTTTAAGAAAAATATTTTCCCGTCCAGTAACCGGATTGACTGTACATCTGACTCCCTGGCCTTTAAAGTTGTTCTCTATACATTGGTTGCAGCTTATACAAGGTCGAATATCCCTCACCTTGTCTTGACGTGCTTTGCTTACCCATTCCGGATCTGCCAGCAGGCTCCTGCCTAAAAAAATAAAATCCGCTTGTTTATTTGCAAGTACCTGATTGGCAAACTCCGGGCTGCGTATCATCCCCCCTGTCATTACGGGAATGTTTACAATCTTTTTCACTGCCTCCGCCAGATATACTCGCCACCCTTCTTGATAAGAGGAGGGTTCAATGCTTTTCAGCCCAGATTCATAGGTGCCGCTGGAACAGTTAATTATATCAACTCCAGATTTCTCCAGATTCCTACAGACCTGCAGACTTTCTTCTAATTGCAATCCGCCTTGGGTAAAATCATCAATATTAAGGCGTACGGAAATAGTCATCTCTGGTACTATCTCCTTTATTTCGTTAACTATCTCCAACAGAAAACGCTGTCTGTTTTCCAGGCTGCCTCCATATTCATCCAGGCGCTGGTTGGTTCGAGGAGATAGGAACTGGTTTATCAAATATCCATGCGCAGCATGCAGTTCAACCCCATCGAACCCAGCCCGGCAGGCATAAAGAGCCGCCGCACTAAATTGATTTACAATTTGCTTTACCTCCAGGGTAGTTAACTCGCGGGGCAGTTCCTTCATTATGGAACAAGAAATGCCTGAAGGTGCAACCGGTTGCCGACCTCCACAAAGTGCGCTGGTGGTCTGTCTGCCCGCATGAAATAGCTGAATAAACGTACGACTGCCGTAAGCTTTGATAGCTTCATTGAGACGACTCAATCCCATGACAAATCGTGGATGAGATATTTGTAACTGTCCAAAACCCTCTTTACCAATATCTTCTGTCACGCAGGCTGCCTCAACAATGACTGCTCCTACTCCACCGCGGGCCCGACTTACATAATGAGCGATAAGCGCTTCACTGACCTCGCCATTGGTATAAGCATAATTGGTAGCCATAGGTGCCATTATGATACGGTTCCGTACCCATAGCTTACCTATATAAGCCGGCTTAAACATTTCAGGGTAATTCATGATGCACCGCCTTTATAAAAATTAATTGTATTATATCATAAATGAAGCCTGCGTTAGGGTGCAAGGTGTATGATCAGAAGGGCCAATAATAGTGCGCCCCTGCCGGGCGTACTAAAAAAATTCGGTGGATCATAGATCCACCGAATTTTCCATTAACTAAATATCTGAGGGTTTTGCATAATTCGTTTTTTCATTGTCATCCTGAGGCAACGCCGAAGGATCTCAAAGATTCTTCGCTAACGCTCAGAATGACAGGTTGGATTTTTCCATTATGTAAAACTCTCATCTAAGTAATGGGCACTTGTGGCAAAAGATATCTATCGGTTGCTTTTGCGCCAGATATTCATCGCTTCAGCCTCTTTAATCAGCTCGTCACGGAAGTCAGGATGAGCAATAGCTATGAGAGCTTCGGCTCTTTCCCATGTACTCTTCCCTTTAAGGTTAGCAATTCCATATTCGGTTACTATCATGTGAGTAGCTGTCCGCGGATCAGTTACAATAGCTCCGGGAGAAAGAATAGGCTTGATCCTTGATGCAACTTTCCCTTTCAATTCAATAGTTGAAGGCAGGCAGATAAAACTCTGGCCGTTCTTAGATTTATAAGCGCCTTCCACAAAATCCAACTGTCCGCCAGTACCACTTATATGCCTTGTGCCTACAGTCTCTGCACATACCTGGCCAAATAGATCCGTCTCAATGGCAGCATTGATGGATACAAAGTCATCTATCTGGGCTACCACAAAGGGGTTGTTGGTATAATCCACTGAATAGGATGCCAGGCCCGGGTTGTCATCTAAATAATCGTATAATTCTTTACTACCCATGGCAAAGGAATAGACTTGTTTATATCTATCAAGGTTCTTTTTGGCACCAGTAATTTTACCGGCTTTATACATCATGAGATAGGCGTCGACATACATCTCAGTGTGGACCCCTAAATCTTTCAAATCAGAAGCGGCTACCATGCTGCCGACTGCATTGGGAGTACCACCTATACCGAGTTGAAGACAATTACCATCATACAAGCGTTCAATAATATATTCAGCGATTTTAGCTTCAACCGGGCTAGGCGGGTTTGCGCCTATAGTCGCGATAGGATCATTTTTGCTTTCGATAATATTATCCACCTGTGAAATATGAACGCATTCCTGGTTTCCACCCAGACAGCGTGGCATATTGGTATTGACCTCTAAAATAGTTACCCGGGCTTTCTCCATCATAGCCCAGCAGTTAACAGAACTGCCGCCAAAATTGAAATAACCATGTTTGTCCATAGGTGTAACCTGAATAACCGCAACGTCGTCGGGGACGCAGTCTTTTCTGGTCATCATGGGATTTTCATGGAATTTCATAGGGATATAGTATAGGTTTTTACCGATGTGCTTTTTGTCATGCCCTGCTACATGCCAGCTATTCCAGGTAAAAACCCCGCCATCTGGATCGGCCTCAGCAGTAAAATGCTGATATGCTCCTATATCACAACGGATTTTTACATCCTCAAGTTCGTCTTTTCGTTTAGCCAAAGCTTCATCAAAGTCCCGAGCACAGTTAATTCCAAAGCCGTATTCCACCCAATCTCCTGATTTAACTAATTTAGCCGCATCGGCAGCTGATATTAGTTTACTTTTGTACATTTCAGCAAAACTCATGCCGCAACCTCCTCAATATTATTCAATATTCTATCTAGCTTTCTTTCTCTCTCTACTTAACCAGACGCTCCTTCCATTCACATATTTCGGAATGGAAGTGGATCTTTTCGATAATCTCCTGGGTCTTGCCAAGGTAGTATAGTAAAACCCATCTCTTCTTCGATTTCGATTTGCCAACTACAAAACCTTAGAGTTAGCTAAACCATCACAACTTAACGCCTAATTCAATCCCCCTTTCCATATGAAAATTGGGTCTGTTTAAATCGTTGATCAATACATAATGGTTGGACACAAACTCAATAACAGAATATTCCAGGGTTAATAACGGAATAAAACTGCTTATTTGACTCGTGTCTTCACCTCAAATATTGTAAAATAATCTCGGAAATGAAAAACATCACATTGGTTTTATTAGCGAGAGCAGTCATAATTTACTCGAATGCTATTTACTCATGCAATAAATATGCCTCGTAAGCGAATAACGAACTCGTGGTCTGAAATCCCTACTTATAGGCATTTATGTTGATCGCCTATTATTTCCAGAAAATGTTTTTAAAGCCCGCTAATGCATCGGCGCATTAATTATAATGTCGAATTGCATCGTTGGCGGCTTTTGATGGGAAAGTACTAGGAGCCCAGATTGTAGGTCGGGACGGAGTCGATAAAAGAATCGCCGTAATTGCTGCCGTTATCAGAGCAGACATGAAGATCCAACTTGTCTCAGCCTAGTCTAGACTGATTAGGCCGAGATTTCCTTTGCGGAAATCCTGAAGAAGCGCTGTACAGGTTTTGTCAAGGTCAAGTGCCCCGGCTTTAAGTAAGTGCCCCCTTTTGTGAGCGATTTCTTCCAGTAATTCGAGCGGGGGTTTGTCTGGATCTATTATCTTAAACTTTTCAATCAGAATTACGGGTGCTTTTTCATGCAAAATTTTAAGCAAATATAAAGCCACCTCATACTCTTGATAAGCATTTTCTCCCACTATATTTAACAAGGCCAGCTTGAGGCCCTGTTCCTCATCCTCGACTTTGGGCCACATGAGTCCTGGAGTATCCATCAACTCAATATCATCTCTCACCCGCACCCACTGTTTGCCTCTGGTTATACCTGGCCTGGCTCCAGTCCGCGCCATCTTCTTTCTTACCAAGCAGTTCAGGAAGGTAGATTTGCCGATATTCGGAACTCCTACCACCATAACTCGAACCGGGCGAATCCTTCGACCTTTTTGCAGCATTTCCGCTGCCTGCGGTTGATATAAGGTTTTAATGGCCTGGATTACCTCGCTCAGACCTTTACCACTTGTGGAATCCATAGCTGTTGCCATTAAACCTTCCTCCCTTAACCTGGCCAGGTACATTCGGGTTGCATCAGGTGCAGCTAAATCCATTTTGTTTAAAACAAACAGCAGTTGTTTCCTGCTACTTATCTTTTCCAGGTCTGCATTCCGACAGGAAAACGGCGCTCGAGCATCAAGCAATACCGCCACAATGTCAACCATCTTTATATTTTCTTCTATTTCCCGTTTGGCTTTCACCATATGTCCCGGATACCAGTTTATAGCCATACTTATCACCTCCAGATCAGCATTTCCCAGTATACGCTATAGTTTTGTTAAAAAAAGAGAATACCCCTCGGTATTCTCTCCCTCTTACTATTCTATCGTGAAAATCTTCCTTTTTCTTTAACTCGGGCTTTTTTACCGGTCAAGCCCCTTAGATAGAAGAGCCTGGCTCTACGAACCTTACCTCTTCTGGTCACTTCAATCTGAGCAATCTTAGGTGAATTTATAAGGAACGTTCTTTCCACAGCTACTCCGTAGGTTATTCTTCTAACCGTAAAGTTTTTGGAGAGACCAGTCCCTCTAATCTTCATTACTACCCCTTCATATATCTGAATTCTCTCCCTGGTTCCTTCGACTACTTTCACATGAACTTTTACAGTGTCACCAGGGCCGAAAACCGGGATATCTTTTTTATAATATTCCTCTTCAATTGAGCGAATTATATCTTGCATTAAGTCTTACCTCCTTCCTGCAGGTGGGGCATACACCTTTGCCAATGCAACGCCACCATTATTACAGAACAAGCCTATTTTAACATAGCCCAATGGCGATCTCAAGAAAAAATCTATTGATTAAACCAGAATTCCCCTAATAATCTATCCAAAATTATGGATACTGCACTGCGAACCGACAGATGATTGTAATCACTGGCTCCGGATACAGGTTCAAGAACGTATTCACATTGATCCATTACCTCCTGCGCTATCCCCCAACCAGTACCAAAAAGCAGTAAAAACACTCTATCATCATCGCAAACCTCTGCCTTTAGCTGACGATAACTTATCGCCTCCGGATAGTGATGGGCATCAGTAGCCACCGTACATACTCTCCGTCCTGTCTCCCGGGTAATGGCTTCTATTACGGTCTCCAAGTCTTCCGCCAACTTAAGCAAACGAAAAGCTTCTTGGCGATCACTATTGTATAAGCCTCCATAGCCTTCCTGCCAATAAGCCAGGATTTCTCCAATTAACTTTTGCTGGCTGGCAGATGGATGAACCACATAGAATCCTTCTACATCGTATGTCCGCGCTGCACGGGCAATATCATGCAAATCCAGGTTGGTTATCGAGGTAGTAATAATATCCATTCTTTTATTATAAATAGGATAATGCAATAGGGCTAAGTAAACTTTTGATCGTCTCACCTATCGTTCTTCTCTCCGTTAAATAGTATTTCCTCCAGTAGTTTTCTTTCTTCTTGATCAAATTGTCTGCCCAGTAATAACTCCGGTCTTTTCAATAACGTACGGGTCAAGCTGAGTCTCTTTCTCCACAAGCGTATCTGCTCATGATGCCCTGAAAGAAGTACTTCGGGAACTTCCTGGCCCTGATAAATCCGGGGCCTGGTGAAATGCGGGTATTCCAGCAGACCGGCCTCAAAAGATTCCTCCCGAGCGGAGTTCTCATCACCAAGTACTCCCGGGATTAGCCGTGTCACCGCATCCACTACCACCATAGCAGCTATTTCTCCGCCGCTCAGCACATAATCCCCTATGGATATTTCCTCATCCACCGAATCCATTACCCGTTCATCGATGCCTTCATAGTGTCCACAGAGCAGAATTAAATGGGGCTGTTGGGCTAGTCGGGCCACATTTTCCTGATCCAGTTTTTGGCCCTGCGGCGACAGGTAAACAAGTCGAGAATCTTCCCTTTTTACGCTGGCAATAGCCCGCAACAAGACGTCGACCTTCATAACCATCCCCGCTCCCCCACCATAAGGATAGTCATCTACCTGTTGGTGTTTATCAAGAGCATAATCCCTGATATTTATCGGGTTAATCTCTACCAGTTTCCTGCTGCGCGCCCGTTCAATAATGCTTTCATTGAACGGTGAATTGAACATATCAGGAAAAAGAGTCAGGATGTCAATTATCATCTTTATTCACCCAACAAACCTGGCAGCAATTTGACCTGCATGCGCTTATTAATTACGTCCACCTCACGAACAACCTTTCTAATGGCAGGTATTAGAACCTCTCCATAGACATCTGATTTTACAACATATACATCATTGGCACCTGTTTCCAATATTTCAGTCAACTGCCCCAGATATCCCTTTTCAAGATCATCGACCCTCATCCCGATCAACTGAAACTGATAATAACAATCGTCGGGTAATGGATATAATTCATCGTGAGCAACGTTCACAAACGCATTGCGATATTTTTCCGCATCATCAATGCTTTCTATTTCTTTAAACTTCATCAAAAGCTGCCCCCTGTGGGTAGCGCAGGTCTCCAGGGTTAATTCCACGACCGTATTTCCGGAGCCAATTTTCAGCTTTTGCATCGTTTGAAAACGTTCCGGGAAATCGGTCAAAGGTTGTACTTTAACAGCCCCTTTGTAACCATGTGTTCCAACTATTTTACCAACCTTAATTAATTCTAGGGAATCCACCAGATAGACCTCCACTTATGTCTGTCCACTAATTGATGAAAATTTGCGGTTGCTAATGGTTATCTCATTATCTCTACCGCTACCCTTTTACCGGTTTTGGCTGCTGCAGCTTTAGTAAGGGTACGAATTGATTTGGCAATTTTACCCTGTTTGCCTATTACTTTGCCCATATCATCCGGCGCAACCCTTAGTTCCAGTAGTACTGATTTATCATTTACGGTTTCTAAAACTTTAACCTCTTCCGGGTTATCTACCAGCGTGCGGGCTATCACTTCTACGAGTTCCTTCACTTTGTTACACCCCCCAGCTTTCCTCTCACTACTTGCGGCTTTCCGCAAACTTACTAATAATTCCTTGCTTCTGCAAGAGAGATTTGGCGGTGTCAGATGGTTTCGCACCGGTTGCCAGCCATTTTAGTGCTTTTTCTTCGTCTATCTTAATTGTGGCCGGATTGGTGGCCGGGTCATAATAACCTATCTCCTCGATAAAACGGCCGTCCCGGGGTGTTCTTGAATCTGCTACCACCATACGGTAAAAGGGATTCTTCTTAGCTCCCATCCTTTTTAATCTGATTTTTGTTGCCATGTATTCACCTCCTCGAAATTTCTTTACTTATAATAACCTGACCCGCGGTACGGTCAAAAGACTGTCGGTAATGCGAATCGAGGTGATGTAAGTCCAAGTTAATGTGAAGCTGTTAAAACGGTAATCTCATATTGGGTATCCCCGGCCGTTTGCCTTTCTTGGCGCCCATTTCCGTAAATTGTTTCATCAGCTTGCGTGCATCCTCAAATTGTTTGAGCAGTCGGTTCACTTCCTGGACTTTAGTCCCGCTGCCACGGGCAACTCTTTTTTTACGACTGCCATTCATTATAGTCGGATTGCGCCTTTCCTCTCCAGTCATCGATTTTATAATCGCCTCCAGACGGGCCAGTTCCTTTTCGTCAATTTCGCCCTTCATACCCTTCATATGTTTGCCCATTCCTGGTATCATGCCCAATAAATCTTCCAGCGGACCCATAGATCTAACCTGCTGCATTTGCTGCAAAAAATCTTCCAGGGTAAATTCCTGCTGACGAATCTTTCTCTCCATTTCACGGGCTTGATTTTGGTCGAAGTTGTCTTGGGCTTTTTCGACCAGGGTTAATATATCTCCCATTCCTAATATGCGTGAGGCCATTCTTTCCGGGTGAAATGTCTCCAGGGCATCAAGCTTCTCGCCCATGCCCACCATCTTTATAGGGCAGCCGGTAACTGCTTTAACTGAAAGAGCCGCCCCTCCCCGTGTGTCCCCATCCAACTTGGTCAGGACAACTCCGGTCAACCCTATGTCTTTATTGAAGGCCTCAGCAACATTAACCGCATCCTGACCGGTCATAGCATCTACCACCAGGAGAATTTCCTGGGGGTTTACCAATTTCTTGATATTTTTCAGCTCATCCATTAACTCTTCGTTAATATGCAGTCTGCCTGCAGTATCTATGATGACCACATCGCGGTTGTTATCCCGTGCAAATTCCAGAGATTGGGGGGCTATATCTACTGGATTGGCCGACCCCATGGAAAATACCGGAACTCCAACTTGTTCCCCCAGAACCTGAAGCTGTTTAATAGCTGCCGGACGATAAACATCACAGGCCACTAAAAGTGGTCGGCGTCCCTGCTTAAGTAATTTCTTAGCCAGTTTAGCAACCGTGGTGGTTTTGCCGGCTCCCTGTAATCCCACTACGATAAACACCGTCGGCGGTTTCGATGCCATAAGCAGTTTGTTCTCTGTTTCTCCCATCAACCTGGTCATTTCATCATTAACAATCTTTATTACCTGCTGGCCGGGGGTTACACTTTGCAGCACCTCATGGCCTACCGCTCTCTCGCTGACAGTCGCTACGAAAGTTTTAACCACCTTATAATTAACATCAGCCTCCAGGAGAGCCAGACGCACTTCACGCATAGCCAGCTTTACATCATCTTCGGATATTTTGCCCTTGCCACGTAGTTTTCGAAATACTTCTTGCAGTCGGTCTGATAATCCCTCAAAAGCCATACTATCTCTCCTCTTCTTATAGTAAGCCGCTAATTTCTTTTAAAAGCGCAACGGCCTGGCTTACCTTATATTTATCAACATCCGAGTCCTCCAGGAAGGTTCTCAATTCATCCAGGCTACTGCGGGTGCGTTGGAATTTTTCAACCAGCCCAAGCTTCCTTTCATACTCTTCCAGCAGACTCTCAGCTCTTTTAACCATATCATAAACGGCCTGCCGGCTGGTATTCATATTACTGGCAATTTCCGAAAGGGACCAATCGTTTTCATAATGCATGCTTAAGACATCCTGCTGTTTTTCCGTCAGCAACGGGCCATAAAAGTCCTTAAGCAGTACCACATGACTGATCTTCTCCAGCATCACCCTTCACTCTCCTTGCGTAAAGCAATTTGGCTTTACATTGTTGTATTTTATTCCTTTCGTGCACAGCTGTCAAGTTTATGATCGGCAGCCTGGATAAACTTTAACACCTATTTTTCTTTTCTTTGCCTAAATATGTGAAATGCTTTAAAATGATAATTATTATCACATTATGTGGAAATTAACATCTGTGAAAGGAAGTATATTTGGTACATGGAAAAAATTGCCTTGATTGCTGACAGTGCCTGTGATTTACCTCAGAAGCTGGTCGAAGAGCTAGGAATCAGAATTCTACCGTTGAAGATAATTTATCCAGACGGGGAATATTCCGACCGTGTTAATATACAGCCCATGGATGTATATGACCGTATGCCTGGTGAAATCCCTACCACCTCCATGCCTAATCTACAAGAAATAAAAGCTGCTATCGATGATGTGCGCCGGGAAGGATATACTCATTTACTGATTATAACTTTATCCAGCGGCTTATCTGGAACCTACCAGGCTATGCAACTGGCCGCTAAGGATTTTGATGATATCGTGATTAGAGTCTTCGATACCCTCACCTTATCAATGGCTACCGGCTGGATAGTCCTGGATACTGCTCGCAATATCCTCACAGGATTAAGCTGGGAGAAGGTGTTGGAGAAGCTTACCACGCTTCAGCCCAAGGTCAGAGCTTTTTATGTTATAGAAACTTTGGAATACCTGCGCAAGGGGGGCCGCATTGGTCTTGTAGCCGGTATGCTGGGGGAATTCCTTAATTTAAAGCCTATTATTGGTGTCAATACAGATGGAATATATTATACTCATGCCAAAGTCAGGGGACGCAGCAAATCGATCGAACGGCTAATAGGAATCTTAATGGACAGCGTTGGCAATAACCCCTTTAACGTGGCCGTTATGCACGGTGGCGCGAAAGAAGAAGGGGAGAAATTGTTGGCCAGATTAGCCAAGCTGCCCAACGTTAAAGAGCTTATTTTTTCCGATATCAGCCCGGCTCTGGGGGTTCATACCGGACCTGGATTACTAGCGTTATGTTTTTATAGATTATAGAAACTGAACCGTACAGCCGTCCCAGGGCTGCCAATATCTGCTTATTTAGAAAACCCTCGCAAGTCAAGAATGACTAATTTGCGAGGGTTTTCTAAACACTCTGCTTTTTGCTTCTATCATCAGCGTCTTAGCGGGCCGACTTGGTTACCAGCTTACCGGGAATCCACTGTTCTATGATTATTTTGGCGAAAGTAGCAGCATGAAACGCATATATTGGGGGGATTTCTTTTTGTAATTTATTTCCATTCTCTGTTATAATAGTCTCATTAAAATTTGTCCAAGGAGACTATATGATGTCCAGACTTTTATCAATTCTATTTATCTCCATTTTAATGCTGTTTATATTCCCCTCCACTACACTTGCGCCTGGCAGAACAGCTACTGCCACAGACGTTTTTTTTGACCAGGTCTTTGCGGACCTCGTGGCTGATTATGCCCTCTATACTTCGCTCCTACAAGATGTGTATCCTCTTAAACAACATAATATCTCACTCCATGTCAACAGCCCCGATGCGGCAACTGCCTATCTCGATGAAGGTTTCGCCCTCCCCCTGGCTCAAGCCATAGTGGATTGTTATGTACAGTGGTTGCCCGAGTATGGGAAAGCAGCCATAATCCCCGCTGATTCCATTCCGATAATAACTGCCGCCGATAAACCTTACCTTAAGATGCGGCGGACATCCCCGGATGAAGTTGTACTGGAGCGCATCTACATCAATTGTTATGAAATTGGGGACAGGTATTTATATAAAATTACAGTTCGCCCCCAACAATTGCGTTGGATAGTGGTTGATTTGCAGTTGGATAGAGTTGATCCTCCCGACACTCTATAACTCTACCCAGCAGCAGTGAAAAATCTCCCCCCTTGCGCGCCTTAATTATGGTTTATTTCTAAGGGGGTCTGATAGTATCCCGCCATAAACTTGATGCCGATTGATTTTGGCATCCTAAAAGTAAATAAAAAAGGATTTCTAAACACAAGCTTAGAAATCCTTGTTTTACTATGGTGGGCGATGACGGGCTTGAACCGCCGACATCCTGCTTGTAAGGCAGGCGCTCTCCCAACTGAGCTAATCGCCCTAATGGTGACCCCTGGGGGACT
>JBAYYO010000003.1:0-28451 GCA_041672985.1 Syntrophomonas sp.
TTTATCTTTGGCAACGTTGTCCATTAATATTTCCTCCTTCGGCTTCAATAATTACCCTGTTCCACTTTCTTCTTAAGTTCCAGCAGTCCGTGAAACAATGATTCCGGGCGGGGTGGGCAGCCGGGTACGAAAACATCAACTTTGAACAAAGAATCAGCGCCGGGCAAAACGCTGTATCCATCCCGGAAAGGTCCTCCGCTGGTGGCACAGTTGCCCATCGCCAAGACCCATTTCGGAGCTGGCATCTGCTCGTAGACTCTTTTCACCACTGGAGCCATCTTAAGAGTAATGGGACCAGCGATAATCAGTAGATCTGCCTGGCGGGGAGCGGCTCGGAAAACCTCGTAGCCGTACCGGGCTATATCAAAACGGGCTCCGCCCGCCGTCATCATTTCTATGGGGCAGCAATTGCAGCCGTAAGACAAGGGCCAAAAAGAACGGGCCCGCCCCCAGTTCCAAACCTTCTCCAGAGTGGTGACAATAATGTTATGTTCAGCCAACTGGGCTGTATCATCCGAGCTTTCCGCGGCTAGAGATGAGTTTAATACCATTCCAAAGCACCTTCTTTCCATGCATACCAGAGCCCCAGCCCCAATATGAAAATAAAGACCAGCATTTCAACAAAGGCGAAAAGTCCCAGGCTCTGGAATTTAACCGCCCATGGGAAGAGGAAAATTGTTTCTACGTCAAAGGCCAAAAAGACGAGAGCATAGAGAAAGAAGTTGACGCGAAACCTCATCCAGCTGGGTCCTTTGGTATCCACCCCGCATTCATATGGCAAGAGCTTTTCTTCTGTTGCTACAGGTTTAGGCCGAAAAACCCAGGCACCCGCCATCGCTGCAACGGGGAAAACCAGGGTAAGTAAGAGAAAAATACCCAGTGTAGAATAATCTAACAAGTTGGTTCACCCTCCTTTTCTTATCAATTGGCTGCATTGTTTATAAATAATAGTCATATTTTAACCATTTGCAATAGTTAATTGTTTGTCACCACCTGAGGGGTTCAGGAGAGCAATCTTGTGTTTTCCCCCAATAGATGCACTAACAACACAGCAAATTACGTGCCAGTTTGGCTAAAAAAAACTTTGCCAAAAAAATGAAGACCCAGATTTGGGCTTAAATTGGGCTAAATGGTCCGTATAAATTCCTAAGCTGAAGATTGCATGTGTAGTAAAGTTGGGCATCGTTGTTCAGTGTATTGGCGCAATAATGTTGCTTTTATGATACAATCCTGGCAATTGTTCAGATAGACGTAGCACATCAGTCTGTACAAACAAGGCTGCCTTTTTATTATGCCCGTCATAAATTATGGCAACCTGATTAAGGAACGCCTTTATAGAAGCTTGATGCTCGTGACCCTATCCGGGGAGTTTTTCAGCCCGATAACCTCCCCCGCCTGCCCTTTATATGGGAATAATACTTCAATTAATGAACTGCGACAGCTGCCTAAAAAACACCCACCGCAGGGTTACAAACCCTATAGATTTTAGAGGATAACAGCCAAAGGGTGTATTGGCTGCGATTATTGGTATAATAAGTTTAGATAATGATTTTGCCTTGAATTCAGCGCGTTTTCGTGTGTCCATGATGGTGAAGAGGGACCAGAATGATAAATAAAGAAATCATAAAAATATCAGGCATGAGCTGTGCAGCCTGTGCCGCCAGGATAGAAAAAGGTTTAAACAAGTTAGACGGGGTGGATTCAGCCCATGTCAATTTGGCGATGGATCGGGCCACGGTGCAATATGACGATAAACTGGTTCAGCCCCCGCAATTTAATGAGTTAATCAATAAACTCGGCTATGAAGTGATTCATGAAAAGGCTGACCAGGTCGGTCAGGCGAACCTGAGAATATCAGGCATGACCTGTGCGGCTTGTTCTGCCCGTGTTGAGAAGAAGCTGAATTCCCAGCCGGGGGTTAAGTTAGCCAATGTTAACCTGGCTGCGGAAAAGGCCAGTATATCTTACGATCCGGATAGGATCAAGGTAGGAGATATGATCAAGGCCGTCAAGGATCTAGGATATAGTGCCGAGAGGATCGAGGATGTCAGCCGCGATCAGGAAAAAGAGCAGAAGGAAACGGAAATCAGGAACATGCGCATCGCATTGCTTGCTTCCGCGCTGCTGAGCTTGCCGCTGGTGATCGCTATGGTTCTAAGCCTGCTCAAGGTTCATGGTCCGGTCGTGGCTATGCTGCACAACCAGTATTTTCAGTTAGCGGCAGCGACACCGGTTCAGTTCATAATTGGGGCCCGGTTCTATAAACAATCCTACTACGCTTTAAGATCCAGGAGTGCCAATATGGATGTGCTGGTGGCCATGGGTACTTCGGCAGCCTACTTCTTCAGCCTCTATAATGTACTCTTTCAAACTGTTCCGGCTGGTGTGATGAAGGATCTTTACTTCGAAGCCTCGGCCATTATTATCACTCTAATTCTGTTGGGCAAGTATCTGGAAGCCATAGCCAAAGGCAGAACATCAGAAGCTATTAAGAAACTGGCGGAGCTGCAGGCCAAGACCGCCCGAGTAGTCAGGCAGGGTCAGGAAATGGATATACCGATTGAAGAAGTTGAATTGGGGGACATAGTGGTGGTGAGGCCCGGTGAAAAAGTGCCTGTGGATGGCAAGATCATGGCAGGCATGTCTTCCCTGGACGAATCAATGCTTACCGGAGAAAGCCTGCCCATAGACAAAAAGGCAGGGGATCTGGTATATGGAGCCACTATTAATAAATTCGGGGTATTTAAATTGGAAGCGACCCGCGTAGGGAAAGATACCGCCCTGGCACAGATTATCAAGATGGTTGAAGATGCTCAGGGAACCAAAGCACCCATTCAAAAGATTGCCGACCAGGTTGCCGGGGTGTTTGTACCGGTTGTTTTAGTGATAGCAGCCGTGACCTTTGTTACCTGGTATTTTACCGGAGCAGGTATTAACAAATCGTTAATCAGTGCGGTGGCTGTATTGGTTATTGCCTGCCCCTGCGCATTAGGACTGGCAACTCCAACCGCCATAATGGTTGGCACCGGGAAAGGGGCTGAAAACGGTATCCTCATTAAAGGCGGCGACCATCTGGAAATGGCATATAAGTTAGACGCGGTTGTTTTAGATAAAACCGGCACCATCACCAAGGGGCAGCCGGAAGTTACCGATGTGATTAGTCTGGGCACATTAGACGAAAACACTATATTGAAAATGGCTGCCCAGGCCGAAAAAAGCTCGGAACATCCTCTGGGAGCAGCTATTTATGAAAAGGGTAAACAAGTTTATGGACAGATTGAGGATAGTGATAGTTTTGAAGCCATCCCCGGGAGGGGTATAAGAGCGATTATAGATGGACAAGAGATATATGTTGGCACCAGAAAGCTGATGAGGGAAAAAGACATCGCTCTTGATACAGCTGAAAATTCTATAACCAATCTGGAAGACCAGGGTAAAACTGCCATGCTCATGGCTATTAATGGTAAGCTGGAGTCCATTCTAGCAGTTGCAGATACCCTGAAGGATAACTCGCGGGAGGCTATTGCCGACCTGCAGGGTATGGGGATAGATGTGTACATGATAACCGGGGACAACCAGCGGACAGCTGATGCTATTGCCCGTCAGGCAGGCATAAATACCGTACTTGCAGAAGTCCTGCCCGAAAACAAGGCTCGGGAGGTTAAAAAACTTCAAGCCCAGGGTAAAACCGTAGCAATGGTGGGAGACGGCATCAATGATGCCCCGGCTCTGGCTGCCGCTGATATTGGTATGGCGATGGGGACCGGTACTGATGTGGCCATGGAAGCAGCGGACATCACCTTGATGCGGGGCGATTTGAGAACCATTCCCGCCTCTATTAGGCTGTCTCGCCAGACTATGAGGAAGATTAAGCAAAATCTTTTCTGGGCTTTTGTTTATAACCTAATTGGGATTCCCTTTGCTGCTCTGGGGATGTTAAGTCCCATTATTGCCGGCGCCGCTATGGCCTTCAGCTCAGTATCCGTAGTGACCAATTCACTAAGCCTGAAAAGATATAATCCTAACTAAACATGGCCTTCATAAATACTGCCGCAGGAGGGAAGCTTTCTTAAAAGGAGGCCCTCTTTTTATGGCCTGCTAAGGTTATTTATATCGTCAAACAATTAGAACCCTATTGATAATAACTTGTATGTAAAGAAAAAACGCTTCAAATATTATATTCCCGGAGCCTATTCTCCAATTAAATCCTGCCTTTTACGAAATTACTTTCACTAGAAATATCTGATCGCCACATGCACCTAAATCACCAATGTATGATGCCGCCACATAAGTACAAACCATAGGCACAGAGTTAAAACGTGAACCCGAAAGGGGCATGAAAACTTTAACAACACTTTGACAAGTTAAACGCCCTATGATAATTTAATTATGAACAAGTAAATAACATACAAGTAATACATATGTGAGTAAATTGCAGAAGAGTAAAAAAGGTCAATTTCTTGGGCCAATACATGTAACTCAAGCTAAGAGAAAGAAGTGAGGTGAGTACGATTTCATAATCAAAATACTGTGAAAAACAAAGATGTTCAAAAAAATAGGTATATTGAGGGAGAGTGAAATAAATGGCTAATGATACTGTGTTAGTAAGTAAACAAGATGGAATAGCTACAATTACTATGAATCGTCCAGAAGTAAACAATGCCATGGATGCTGAGCTGCTCAATGGCTTGGTGGCTGCTATCCAGGAATGCTATGATGAGAGTATTCGAGCGGTTGTGTTAACTGGGGCAGGAAACAAGGCCTTTTGTTTTGGCGGAGATATTGCTTCTGCATCTAAATATGGAAACGGTGACCTTCAGGCCTTTTTCAGAGATTTAACAGTACCTGCGGCTCGTCTGATTTCCGATATGCGTAAATTACCTAAACCGATTATTGCCAGCATAAACGGCCTTTGTGTTGGTGCGGGAATAAGCTTTGCTGCTGCCTGCGATATTCGCATTTGCCATTCCAACGTAATTTTCAAGCAGGCCTATACAGGTGTAGGAATATGTCAGGATTGCGGTTTCAGCCAGATGATACCAGTTATCGTTGGATTAGGACGAGCCAGTGAAATGGTCTTCTTGGATGAAGTTATTCCGGCCGACAAGGCACTGCAATGGGGATTAGTTAGCAAAGTAGTGGCGCCGGAAGAACTAGAAGCACAAACAGCGAAAATGGCGGCCCAACTGGCTAATGGTCCCACCAAAGCTTTTGCTGCCTCAAAAGCCTTGCTAAACAGAAGTTTACTGCCCTTCCTGGAAGTTCAGTTGGAAGCGGAACGTGAGGGAGTTATGAGCTGTTCCTTAACCGATGATTACAAAGAAGGTATAGCAGTATTCACCGGACAAAAGAAGAAGCCTGAATTTAAGGGGAGATAGCAGGAGGGGATGCTAGTGCCACTATCTAACTGGAAGCAAGAATATCTTATCCTCTACCGTAATATCTTGACACCAGGGGCATTGTAGTTTTAAATTATGTAGGTTCAAATTACATATTAATTAATAATGTGTGAGGTAAATAAATTCCGACTGAGGTGTAGTTTTGAATGCTTGAATTTACTAAATTTTGGTGCTTTCGCCTGAATGCAATATCCCGAAAGGTGAGTCGTTTGTGGAATGCGCGTTGCTCCCAATATGGGGTCACCGCTGCTCAATCCTTTGTTATTTTTGATGTCAGGGATCATGAAGGTACTAGTGTTAAGGATATTGGAATTCGTATTGAACTGGATAGTTCGGCTATTACGGGCCTGATTGACAGGCTGGAAAAAGAAGACCTGGTTGAAAGGAAGGACGATCCCAATGATCGCAGGGGCACAAAGATCTTTTTGACTGACAAAGGCCGGGACCTTGCTGAAAGTAAGCTTGTTCCTGAGGCGGTGGAGTTTAACAAATATATCAGAGGAATGGTTGAGCCTGAGATAGCTGGTATATTTCAACACTCCTTAAATCTACTTGATAAAGAGATTAATAAGGTTTCGATGTAATTCAGGAATAGTTACAAATACTCGGGATTTCAAAATTATTAGACGACGGGACAACGCCGGATATTTAAAGGCGCAGGAATGCACCGAGCAGAGCTTAGGAAGCTCTGCCAATGTCAGTATAAATGTAACAAAGGAAGATACCAACGCAGTATGTATCGTTACATATGAACATAAAACATTGAAGTTTTTATCTGAAAAGGGTATTGGTAAAAACAGAATCTTAAAAGCAAGTTCGATATATCCATGGTGGGATAAAACAGAATAAAAACATCATAATGGATAAATTGACTCATAAAACTTGATATGCTAACATATAATAACAAAAAGGAGTTGCCGCTTTTGCTCGGCGGTAGGTCCTAAAACAGGGTTTAGACCGCCTTACTCAAAAGGTGGTCTTCTCATTTCTTATGCGTTAAACATAAGGAGACAATACCAACGATCAACAGTCCGAAAGTAAAAAACTCCGTCCATGTAATCATGGCGTTACCTCCCTTCAAAGGGGAAGTGACCAACCGCCAAACGGCAACTCCAATCTTTATTTTACCAGAAAATTCATGAGCCTGTCAGAATAATACCTTCTGACAGGCTTTTTTAGTTTGACCGGCACGTTTGCTGAGCCGATGGGTTGAAAGAAACCCTATCGCCTAACCAGCGGGAAGAAGGCCCAATTACGATTACCCACTATACTCCTTGGCAAAATAGCTCAAATCTCCATTGACACATATTAGCAACAAAGTTTCATATATTTAATTATATAGTTAATATTTTAGAGTGCTTTGGCTAGTGCCTAAATGAGGGAGAGGATAGGTAAGATGAGAGTACGAAGGAGCCGTATTCCAAGTAGTTGTCCGGTAGGTTTTCAGGAGCAGTATACCGTAGTCCGGGGAGATACTATGTTCCTGATTGCGCAGCGATTGGGTATTCCATTGGATGAACTTATCAAGGCCAACCCACACATTATTAATCCTAACCTTATATATCCGGGAGATGTACTTTGTGTACCATTTCAGATGACTTTTCCCTGTTGTGCAATTCTGGATCCGGTCGCTGCTGACCCCCCGGTTCCTGCGGATGCCCGGGGAGTAGTCCTGACTCGTCTGGTGGATGGAGGGCAAAACCATTCTCTTAGTATCTTGGCAGTGGATTTGGCACCTCCTGCCGGGTACGGAGATTTTGATATATATGAAGGATTTTTCAGTATACCTGATATTGGAGGTTTTGGTTTCGTTTTATTGCCCACCACTGAAGCTTCGTCTGAGTGGGGGGGGAGCTTAACCATTGGTCCATTTCTCACACCTACTACGAATGTACAGGTAAGGCTGGCCAACTTTGGCACGGGGGTCTCCGGTCCGGCTGTTTTGCAGGGTTTATTAACTGATTGCAAAATAGCTCTTTAGGAAGCAAGGACCGATGCCTTGCTTCCTAAAGCTGTAAAGATTGAATGTAGTAGAGTCCAACAATTAAATAATATCGAATAAATGAACAAGCCGGGGGAGAGATGTCTTGACTAAAAGGGTGGGAAGCTTTATCCTGTACATATGAATGATTGTTCATATGTACAGGCGGTCTATTAAGGAGGGTTACCATGGTAATTGATTTTGATCGATGTGGGGTTAATTGTATACATGAAGATGCAGTCGCGGAGGTAAGTCAGAAGATGCTGAGCGGGGATGAAGCTCAGTCTTTAGCTGATACCTTTAAGACATTAGCTGATCCTAACCGCGTGAAAATCATATTTGCGCTGATGCACAGGGAGTTGTGTGTCTGTGATCTGGCCGCCGTTATCGGAGCCTCGGATTCAGCAGTATCGCACCAGTTGAGGATACTAAGAACCCAGAAGCTGGTTAAGTTTCGCCGCGATGGCAAGGTACTCTATTATTCGCTGACTGATGAGCATATCGGAATATTATTCAAGCAAGGACTGGAACACATTAGCCATAGCAAAGAATGGGCAGCAAAGTTTCTTGAACTGATTAGATAATTTGGCTTATTTATACATGGCAGTATAGGAGGTATTAAATGTGGCAGAAGCAATGGTGATTAAAGGTCTGGCTTCTTCCGGTACTTTGCAAGTAAACGGGATGGACTGCCCGGATTGCGCCGCCATGGTTGAAAAGGCTGTCAAGCGCATACCGGGGGTGATTGCAGCTAATATAGCTTATCCGGTGGGCAAATTGAGCGTGGAATATGATGTTACTCAAACCGGGGTGAAGCAGGTCATAGATAAAATCAAAGCACTGGGCTATGAGGCCGTGGAAGCATCTGCTCCCAGTTCCATTGTTGAGGATGGAAGCACCACCTTCCTAATTCAAGGATTAGACTGCGCCGACTGTGCTGCTAAATTAGAGAAGCGGATCTTCCAGGTACCCGGGGTAGATGCTGCCCAGGTGATTTTTGCCACTTCCAAGATGATAGTAAGTCACCGGGGTGATACTTCTGAAATATTGACCGCCATTGAGAAGATGGGCTATTCTGGCCGGGTTGATGAAGGTTATCGAAGCCGCCCGGTGCGGATATCTTTTTGGAAGAATAATCAGTATGTCATACCTACGGTTATTTCTCTGCTAATGCTGATGCTCGGGTTTATAACTGAACGAATGGCTATTCCACATTTTGTCTCAACTGCCTTTTTCCTTACCGGGATTATCCTGGGTGGATATTTACCGGCGAAGAACGGCATCTCGATGCTTCTCAATGTCCGTGAGTTGGATATGAATATTTTGATGACCATAGCAGTAGTAGGAGCTGCTGCCATAGGCCAGTTTGAAGAAGCGACGGCCGTGGTTTTCTTGTTCTCGCTGGGGAATGCCTTGCAGGGATACACTCTGGATAAGACCAGAAACTCTATAAGAGCTCTAATGGATTTAGCTCCCCAGGAAGCACTGGTAAATCGTAATGGAATAATGATGACCCTGCCCGTGGAGAGAATCATGGTAAAAGATGTAATTATCGTGCGTCCCGGTGAGAGAATTCCCATGGATGGCAAAGTAATAAAGGGTTTTTCATCAGTTAATCAGGCTTCTATAACAGGCGAATCTATTCCCATAGAAAAAAATATTGGGGATGAGGTCTACGCAGGTACCATTAATGAGCGTGGATCCCTGGATATCGAGGTAACCAGGCTGGCTCAGGACAACACCATAGCGCGCATTATTGAAATGGTTGAAGATGCGCAGGGCCAGCGGGCTCCGTCCCAGCAATTTATAGATAAGTTTGCCAGATACTATACCCCGGTGGTGATTATAGGCGCAACCCTGGTTGCCACCGTACCAACCCTGGTATTTGGACAACCCTTTCAAAAATGGTTCTATGAAGCTATGGCTATGCTGTTGGTGGCTTGCCCCTGTGCTCTGGTAATATCAACCCCGGTTTCCATTGTCTCAGCTATTGGCAGTGCTGCCCAAAGCGGGGTCTTGATAAAGGGAGGTATCTATCTGGAGGAAGCGGGAGCCTTATCGGTCATTGCCTTTGATAAGACCGGCACCCTGACGGTAGGAAAACCGCAGGTAACTGATGTAGTTCCTCTCAATGGTTACTCCATGGCAGAACTATTGGGAATAGCAGCAGCTATTGAATCGCGATCTGAACATCCCTTGGGAGAGGCAATTATTACTTATGCCCGCGAACAGGAAGCAAACATTCCAGTGCTTACCGATTTTGAGGCTGTACCTGGCAAAGGTGCTCGAGGAGTTGTGGATGGCAAGCCTTATCAGATTGGGAACGCTAGGTTATTCACTGACTCCGGGGTTAATCTTTTTGAAGCTGCAGGCAAGATAACCGCGCTGCAAAATGAAGGCAAGACAGTAATGATCCTTGGCAAGGAAAAAGATATTCTCGGCCTGGTGGCTGTGGCGGATGTCATTAGAAGCAACGCCCGCACAGCTGTTGAAAGTCTTAAGAAAGTTGGAATTAAAAGGGTAGTCATGCTGACCGGGGACAACGAGCGTACGGCTCAGGCTATAGCTGCCCGGGCAGGGATAGATGAATTTAGAGCTGAGCTTTTACCTGAGGACAAGGTAAATGTTATGCGAGATCTGTTGACCGAGAACCAAAAAGTCGCCATGGTAGGAGATGGAGTGAATGATGCACCCGCTATGGCTGTATCTACAGTGGGTATTGCTATGGGGGTGGCCGGAACCGATGCAGCCCTGGAAACAGCAGATATTGCCTTAATGGCCGATGATCTTACGAAACTGTCTTATACTATAAAACTAAGTCGTAAGACGCTGGGTATAATTAAGCAAAACGTTATTTTAGCGTTGGTAATAAAGGGCCTTATTCTGTTATTGGTGATTCCCGGCTGGCTGACTCTATGGCTGGCTGTAGCTGCAGATATGGGCAGTTCACTGTTAGTCACCTTAAATGGAATGAGACTGCTGCGAGTCAAGCATCAGAGGTAGCAGGAAAACATGGGGACGCTTGTATGTGGACCTGTAAGAAAAAGCAAATGTCCTGAAATCAAAATATATTGATTTCAGGACAAAATCTTGGCAGTGGATTATGCATTTTGGCTGCATCCGTTTAGGCAGCTTTGTCAAGCCTTCTTACTGTTTTGAGATCGGTCATAAAACATTTACGCCAATCTTCGTTCATTTCTTCCAGGGATTGAACTTCAGGTTTTACTTCATCGTAGAAGTCAAGTATGGTTTCTTCCCAGTTTTCAATAATCTGACTGCTGTGGCTATTCATATTTTTCACCTCCTCGATAAACCGGTTTGAAATTAATTTCACATTTAAAACTTCAATATGATTTTGTTTAACTATATTAGTAGCAAATTGTATGCCAACTACTGCTTTAGAGAAAACATCAAAACCAAAAGGAATGTCTTTAATAGGAAGGGCGGGGACGGATACGTTTCGCTAAAAACACAACATGTAATGTAGCAACAGCGATTAAGTGTATCGGCGTTGTCACATTATTGTCAGATATCTGTAATGAGGTGACAGTTTTGATACAGCTATTTTTAATTAACCCAATTATCATGCAAAAATTGGGTGTCTGGTGTTGAGACCGATGGGCATGGTGGAGTAGTTAGGTGCTCTCTGCTATAATTAAGCAATGCTAGGAAAGATTCAGAGGGGGCAGGGAATTTGAGCATTGGCCGTCGATATAGACATTTTCTTCGTTACCGTCAGATTGCCCGGGTATTTTTGAAACATGGTCTGGGGTATCTTATTCAGCGTATGGGTATGGAAAAGTATGTCCCCTTGCCCTCCCTGTATACGGTCCAAAAATGTGAGCGAGAATCAGATTATTGTATAGCTGATAAATTAACCCATGCTCTTATGGAGTTGGGACCCACTTTCGTGAAATTTGGCCAGGTACTAAGCACCCGAGCTGACATTTTATCTCCAGAGTTCATTGCTGAATTGGAAAGGCTGCAAGACAAAGTATCACCTGTACCCATTGAACAGATTAAGGAGCAAATAGCCCGCGAGATCGGTCCGGTTGAGCAGGTATTTGCCAGTTTTGATCCCCACCCCCTGGCAGCAGCCTCCATCGGGCAGGTTCATCGCGCTGTCCTTAAAACAGGCGAACAGGTAATTGTGAAAGTTCAGCGTCCCAATATTGAAGCCCAGGTGGAGAACGACCTGGAGATGTTTAATGATTTAGCCCGCATGGTTGAAAAGAGATCCGCAGAAGCAGCTCGAATTGGGTTAATAGATATAGTCGAGGATTATAGCAAAATGATGCGCCTGGAATTGGATTATGACCGGGAGGCTAAAAACACGGATAGAATGAGACATAGTTTTGCCCAAGACAGCGCAGTGGTCATCCCCAGGGTCTATTGGGAATATACTACCCGCAAAGTGCTTACGGAGGAATTTGTTGAGGGAGTAAAACTGAGCGATCTGGATACCATTGAATCCCGGGGCTGGAGCCGCAATAAGATCTCGCAAATGGGTACCCAGGCTTTTCTTGCACAGGTCCTGGTGCATGGGTTTTTCCAGGCTGATCCTCATCCCGGAAATATTCTGGTTGTGGCGGAAGATAAAATCGCTTTCATCGATTTTGGGCAGACCGGATCTTTGACTGAAAGACGCCTTGTCAAGCTGGGCCAATTATTACACGGTATCGACAGCAAGAATGTAGATAAGGCGATGAGCGCACTTTATGACTTGGGCATAATTAAAGATGGTATTAACCTGGATGATTTTGAAGGCGAAATGGCTGATATGATAGAACGTATCTATTCATCAAACATGGGAGGAATAGATGTTAACCTTTTGCGGCAAGAGCTTCTTAGCCTGACTTACCGTTATCAGTTAAACCTTCCTTCCTATCTGACATCCCTGATGAAGGCTCTGATAACCCTTGATGGGGTAGGAAAAAAGCTGGATCCCAACTTCAACCTATCCGCTGCGACGGAACCTATTATTCGGAAAAGTTTTGAGCAAAGGATGCAGCCGAATGAGGTTTATAAGACTATGCAACGCAGCTATTATAGAGACATCAAACCTTTGCTGTCTCTGCCCGGCAATATCAATGATCTGATCAAGGCTGCCAGTAAAGGCGATTTGGAAATGTCCCACCATGTAGCTTTGAAGAAGCAATTGGAAGACAAGTTTACCCAACTCGCCAACCGGATAAGTGCCAGCCTAATTATTGCCGGTGGTTTGATCAGCACTTCGCTCCTGCTGTTAGGTTCGGAGCACTTATCGGCCTATCTAAATAATGCGCTGATAGGGACCACTATACTAATCAGCTTGCTAGGGGTCTATGCATTTCTGATCAGCGGAAGACGCTCCTGATACAAATACAGGATGGCGGCGGCCGGTTAGGCGGAACCAACAGAAACAACCAGACCCGGTTTCCGTTCCTCCTGATTTTGCACCTGTATTTTTATGGAAACTAGCATGGGCACAACTGGGCTATGACCATGGCCTGATTAAATCCTTGACGACTTCCCCGGCCATCAACAGCCCGGCAACTGAAGTTACAAAGGCTATGCTGCCCGGAATGGGGCCTCGCCTCATCTCATCGTTTCCAGCCGCCTCCGGGGGGCGAATACAATCGGGATGACAGCTGTTTTCTTCATTTTCCCGGGGATCTATCGGGACCTCCTGTGAATAAACCACCTTCAAAGCGTCAACCCCTCTTTTGCGAAGCTCCCGACGCATTACTTTGGCCAGGGGACATACTGAGGTATCATAAATATCGGCGATTTGAAATCTGCCTGGATCAAGCTTGTTGCCCGCTCCCATGCAGCTAATTATCGGTATGTTTAGCCTTTTAGCATTTAATATCAGGTCTATTTTGGCAGTTACCGAATCTATAGCATCGATAATATAATCATAATCGAGGGTTACTAATTCAGAGGCGTATTCAGGCCTATAGAAGGCCTGATGGGTAATCACCTGAGCCCTTGGATTAATCTCCAAAATCCTCTCCTTCATAACCTCGACCTTGGGTTTGCCTATTGTCTTCTGGGTAGCGTGAATTTGTCGGTTAATATTAGTAAGACATATACAGTCATCGTCAATCAGCACCAATTTGCCGATTCCTGACCTCACCAGTCCTTCTACGGCAAAGGTTCCCACCCCGCCTATGCCAAAGACAGCTACGGTGCTCTGTGCCAGCTTCTCCAGGGCTTCCTTGCCTATTAGCAACTCAGTTCTCGAAAACTCGTTCAGCATATTTCCTCCCGCAATTAAGTCTCTTCAATAAATAATTTTAATTGCTAAGCATAGTTTATAGATTATCCCCCTATATGTAAATGAGTTGCGGGGACAATACGAGACCACTGAAAAAGTATCATAAATGTCATCCTGAGGAGCTGCAGGCGACGAAGGATCTCTTTGGGAAGTCCGTAATATTGGGCCTTTAGCTAACGAGATTCTTCGCTATCGCTCAGAATTACACGCAAAAGAGCACTTTTTCAGCAGTCTCGGACAATACCTCCGACTCATTTTATGAAAAAAGGAGTAGGTTGTCGTTTAGTCAGGGCTGGCAAAAAAAAGTTATCCTGTAGGCTGTGAACCATTGTTACACCGGAGGGCTAATGATATACTTAGCTAAAAAGTTGGCGTTAAGTAAGATACTGTCAGTCTATGCAACTTATTGTAAGTTTGCTATATAGAAAATTGATCAGGGAGAGGTGCATACATGGGACAGATGTCGTCACCGTTGCAGAATCTGAAAATGGGTATAATAGGAATTGGAGCTATGGGCAAGGGGTTATTATATCAAAGTTCAATTACGGAGGGGATTGATACGGTTGCCATCTGCGACATTGACCTGGTCCGCTGTACGGATACTCTGGAATGGTTAGGCTATGATTATCGTCTGGTTAGCAATGCCAAGGAATTGGGCGATGTAATTGATGCTGGCCAAATAGCCGTTTGTACGGATGGTGAGCTGGTGGCGGGTTGTGCCAGATTAGATGCGGTCATCGAGGCTTCAGGATCAATTATCCCTGCAGCCCGCTTTGCCATTACGGCGCTGGAAGGGAAAAAGCATCTCATTCTAATGAATTCTGAGATTGATTTGATATTTGGACCCTATCTTAAACATTTGGCCCAACTGAACCAGGTTGTCTGTACCAGTTGTGATGGTGATCAGTACGGGGCCATGAAACACCTTATTGATGATATACGCAGCTGGGGTTTTGAGCTGGTCATGGCCGGAAATATTAAAGGATTTCTGGATCGTTCCGCGAACCCAAGCATGATTATTGAAGAAGCAGATAAGAGAAATCTTGATTACCGAGCCTGCACCTCTTACACCGATGGAACCAAGTTAAATATTGAAATGGCTCTCATTGCCAATGCTATTGGAATGCAAACTAAAATAACAGGAATGTTCGGTCCCGCGGCGAATCATGTCAGCGATGTGCTGAATATATTCGATTTTAAACATTTATGGAAACGGGGAGAACCCTTGGTTGATTACATTCTGGGAGCTGACCCAGGCGGAGGGGTTTTTATCGTAGGCTATTGTGATAACGAATATCAACGGGATATGCTCAGATATTATAAAATGGGTGAAGGGCCTTTTTACTTGTTTTATCGTCACTATCATCTCTGTCACATAGAAGCGATGAATACAGTATTGGATGCGGTCCGGAATGGGCGTGCACTTATGCAGGCTGATCATGGTTTCAGGACTAATGTCTACAGTTATGCCAAACGTGATTTAAACCCCGGCGATATTCTGGATGGAATCGGCGGCTATAGCTGCTATGGATTGATTGAAAACCAGACTGATAATGAGAGCGAAGCGGGAATCCCCATATGCCTGGCAGAAAATATAGTTGTACGACGTGCGGTAAAGAAGGATCAGAAAATCATGTGGGAAGATGTTATCTATGATGAAGAGCGGCTTGATTTTAAACTGTATAAGCTATCCTGTCAGATCGGGGGAGGAACAGCCAAATGAACCTGGCTATCCTAGTGGTGTATATGGTAACCCCCGAAAACGGCAGACTAATTGATTTGCATCTAGAACATATCAGTAAGTATACTGAGGGGGATTATATTATATATGCCAGTATTAATGGCCTCTTACCACAGTTCCATTCTAAGCTTTCTAAGCATCCCCGGGTGAAGATCTGTTCTTTTCCGACCACTGAAGAAACGGAATCGGAAGAACATTCTTACTATTTGGAAAAACTAACGGCAACAGCTATTGATGATGGAGCAACCCACCTGGTTACCATGCATGTGGATTCTTTTCCAATCACCAATGGATGGGATAGTTATATATTCAGGCAGTTATCGAAAGACTGTGTACTGGCTGCCACTTGTAAAAATGGGGTACCTGTCAAACCATCTGCCTGCCTCTTTTTTACCCGCGAATTTTATTTAAATTATAAGCCGGCTTTTCTGCTTTCACCTACTGATTTGAATTCTGAACCCTGCCAGCGATTTCAAAAGAAGTATTCAATTGTTTCCTGGGATTCGGGCATGGGATTTTTTCTTAAAGCCTACATCGAGGGCCTAAGGTGGCATGCCCTGGAACGTATGGATAAGCAGGGCGGCAGTGCTATCTATGGAGATTTAATTTTCCATTTAGAAAAGGCTTATGTAACCGGCAGTGTAACCAAAAGCGAATTGAGCCCAACCAAAAAAGCAATTCGCGGCCTTCTTAATTCGCTCAAATATGCTATCCTGCCTCTAATACCTGCCAGCTATCTGTATGATCGTCATGGTTTAATAAGGAAAATCATGTTGAAAATAAATAGAAAACTTATTGTGGATTCTATTTATGCGGAGGAAAGAGAGCAACTGCTGGAGCAGACTGATTTATTTATCAGCAGACTTAAAACCGACCGGAAGGAAAATAGCTGCTAGCACTCTGGTATGAGTTTAGACAAGTAATATATAAATTTTTCCGGGCTGCAGCCAAACTGCTAGTATCTACGGCAATATAAGATTAGAGTGGTGATACGTATGGGTAAATTTAAGTTTACAGCTACACAGTTCAAGGGATTATATTTGGTTGAAGCAGATGTGCATAATGATAACCGCGGCAGCTTCATGGAGATCTACAACCAGGAGGCATTTCGCCGGGCAGGAATATCTATCAGCTTTGTTCAGGATAATAGGTCCATCTCCAGGCGGGGTGTACTCAGAGGATTGCATTATCAGCAGAACAACCCCCAGGCGAAGCTGGTCAGGGTGGTTAGCGGCCAAATATTTGATGTCGCTGTTGATCTGAGGCCGGACTCTGGTACCTACCAACAATGGTATGCGGTCATCTTGTCGAGTGAGAATCCCATGCAAATCTTTATCCCAGCGGGGTTTGCCCATGGTTTCCTGGTATTGTCTGCCCGGGCGGAGGTACAATATAAATGCAGCGCTGGCTATGATCCCAACGACGAAAGGGGAATTTGCTGGAATGACCCGCGGGTTAATATAAACTGGCCCTTGAATGCAGGGGAACAGCCGATTTTATCACCCAAAGATACGAGGTGGCCCTGGCTGTAAACCAGTGACCATTTCATCGTTAACCGTCCTTACCTGCATTCTATTTGAGCTCGGTTAGCATTTGTTATATTATGAAGTGAATCCATATATAAAATATGAACAGGAGCGGTAATACTTGTATCCACAGGATTTGAACTATAAGATGCCAGCTGAATGGTCCGAGCACCAGCGTACTTTTATTTCCTGGCCGGTTCGGGAATCTATGTGCTATCCGGATGATTACGAAGCTGTTTGTCGGGGCTATGCCCAAATTATCGAAGCCATAGCCGAGTTTGAGCCGGTCACGGTGGTGGTGAATCCTGATGATGAAACTGCCGCCCGGTTAGTAAAAAATACCCGGGTAACACAGCTGCGGGCAGCTCATAATGATGCCTGGCTGCGCGATAATGGACCCACTTTTGTGGTAAACGACAAGGGTAACCTGGCCGGGATCAACTGGCATTTTAATGCCTGGGGCGGCAAATACTCGCCCTGGGAGCTGGATGATGCGCTGGCGCGAAAAATCTTGGAATATATGGGGGTGCAATGTTTTGATGCCCCTCTGGTGATGGAAGGGGGTTCCATCCATGTGGATGGGCAGGGCACGATGATTACAACCGAGGAGTGCCTGCTAAACCCCAATCGCAACCCGAAGCTGAGCCGGCAGCAGATTGAGAACTGTCTCAAGAAATTTCTTGGCATCCAGAAAGTCATCTGGCTGAAAAGGGGTTTAAGCGGTGATGAGACGGATGGACATGTTGATAATATTGCCTGTTTTGCCGCCCCGGGGAAAATACTGCTGCAGGCCTGTGATGACCCCCGGGATGAAAATTGTGAAATTACCCAGGAAAATCTGCATATCTTAAAAGAATCCACCGATGCCCGGGGCAGAAAACTCGAAATCATAACCATCCCCCAACCACCGATGATGACTTATAATGACAGACGTTTAACCCTGAGCTACTTGAACTTCTATTTTGTCAACGGGGGCATAATTCTGCCCGTTTTCGGAGGGGAAGCAGAAGCGACTGACCGCCGGGCGGTAAAGGTGCTGAGTATGATCTTCCCGGAAAGAAGGATTCGTACTGTGAACGGAATGGCAATCATCCGGGAGGGCGGCAATGTTCATTGTATGACCCAGCAAATGCCGGCTGGGAAAAGGGCCTAAATCTACATTTTATCATGAGATGAGGGAAGTATATGAGGAAGGTAACGGTTGCGGTCACGCAAATGAGTTGTTCGGCCAGCATCGATGACAATATCAACCAAGCGGAAACATTGGTTAGAGAAGCAGCGGGTAAGGGTGCTCAGATCATTTTGCTGCCGGAACTTTTTGAAACCCCTTATTTTTGTCAGAAGGAAAAAGTGGAGTATTTTGTCTATGCGACCGAATGGGAGAATAATAAGGCGGTTAATCACTTCCAGAAGCTGGCGCGAGAACTCAACATTGTGCTGCCCATCAGCTTTTTTGAGAAGAAAAATTATGCCCGTTATAATTCAGCAGCGGTCATCGATGCCAGTGGAGAGGTGCTGGGTATATATCGTAAAAGTCATATTCCGGATGGGCCGGGTTATGAAGAGAAGTTTTACTTCAATCCGGGAGATACCGGCTTTCGGGTCTGGAACACTCGTTATGGAAAAATCGGGGTGGGAATCTGTTGGGATCAATGGTATCCTGAAGCAGCCCGATGTATGACTCTAATGGGTGCGGAAATGCTTTTGTATCCGACTGCGATAGGGTCAGAGCCCCAGGATGAAACCATGGATTCCAAAGACCACTGGCAGACTTGCATGTTGGGACATGCCGCCGCCAACCTGATTCCCGTGCTGGCGTCCAACCGGATCGGGGTTGAAACGGACGAAGACTCGACGATTACCTTTTATGGTTCTTCCTTCATTGCCGGGCCGTTAGGAAACAAAATCGCCGCAGCCGGCCGGGCGGAAGAAACAGTCTTGATAGCTGAATTTGACCTGGATCAACTGGAAAGACAGAGGATTGAATGGGGTATATTTCGGGATCGTCGGCCCGATTTATATAAAATAATCAGCTCCAGTGATGGAGAATTAATCCTCTAACACAAACCATAATCAGGGATGCCCCAGGTCAGAACGGAGAGTGAGATTACAATATGTCAATGGGAATACGGATACCAGAAAATTTATATCCCCGCATACCGGATGCAGCCTGGATAACGGGTCGGCGATTAACTGCAGTCGGAGATATCCCAGTAGTTCCAACCCAATTAACATACGCGGATATCATCGGTTCATGGAAAGCCCGGTGGGGAATCAACCGTATGCACTTTACCGTGGTTCCGGGACTGTACTGTGCAGGTAACCCGGATGAGAGCTCTCCGGTATTTGTAACCGCCAACTACAAAATGAGTTTTGATCATTTGCGCAAAGCCTTGGATGGCATAGATGCTTGGATAATGGTACTCGATACCCGGGGGATAAATGTCTGGTGCGCTGCCGGCAAGGGTACTTTTGCTACCGGTGAATTGGTAAAAAGAATTGCCTTGACGGGATTATCTCAGGTGGTTTCCCACCGTACAGTCATTTTGCCGCAACTGGGTGCAACCGGGGTGGCGGCTCATGAAGTACGTAAGCAGTCTGGTTTTAAGGTTGTATTTGGGCCGGTAAGAGCCGAGGATATAATGGCTTTTATGAAGGCCGATATGAAGGCCACCCGCGCAATGCGGCAGGTACGTTTCGATTGCAGGGATCGTATAATTCTCACCCCCGTGGAGCTTACAGGATTACTTAAGCCCATCCTAATTATTACCTTGGTGCTGCTAATAGCAAGTTTAACGGGAGTTGTGGGGGTAACCTGGGCTGATATATACCCGTATATAGGTGCTGTTTTAGTGGGAACTGTGCTTACTCCCATTTTGCTTCCCTGGATACCGGGACGGCCTTTCGCCCTGAAAGGATGGCTGTTAGGAATGCTCTGGGCTATAACGGCTATTTATCTGGGTGGATATTGGGGCCGCCCTAACGGATGGTTGCTGAGCGCATCACTTATTCTAATATTACCGGCTATATCTGCCTATCTGGCCCTGCAGTTTACCGGCGCTTCTACCTACACCTCATTCTCGGGAGTGAAAAAGGAAACAAAAGCGGTAATACCAGCAGTGATAGCCTCTATATCTTCAGGATTGATAATATGGATTATAGCTTTATTTATTTAACATTGGGAGGATGCTGAAATGAAACACCATTATTTAAAAGACGTTGTAACCCTCCAACTAAATAAAGATAAATGTACTGGCTGCGGAATATGCCTGGATGTATGTCCGCAGGAAGTTTTTCTTCTCGAAAACAAAAAGGCGGCCATCAATGATCGGGACGCGTGTATGGAATGCGGTGCCTGCGCAATCAATTGCCAATTTGAAGCTATTTCTGTCCAGAATGGAGTGGGGTGTGCCAGCGCTATAATACGGGGCAAAATGGTTGATGGTGAGCTGGTCTGCGACTGTGGTGGTGATTGCTGTTAGGAATATCATTTCCGGTAAAGATATCAAGTTGATGAAACTTTGGGCAAATCGGTTTTACCTATACCACGTTGGACCTCAGGGGATACCGCACCGGGAGCATGAATGAAAAGTTGATTAAGAGTAAAAATGAAAAAGCGGAGGAGATAGTCTGAAAGAAATTATTTCATGACGTTTTATGCCTCAAGAAAGGAATGGAGATAACATGAGTAAAATAGCCTCAAGCCTCACGGACTTGATCGGCAACACGCCGCTGTTGGAGTTGACTAACTATAATCAGATGAACCACCTCGAGGCCAGACTGCTGGCCAAGCTGGAGTATTTTAATCCGGCCGGCAGTGTCAAAGACCGGGTTGGTTTTGCGATGATTAAAGACGCAGAAGAAAAGGGATTATTGCAAAAAGGATCGGTTATTATTGAACCCACGAGTGGAAATACCGGTATTGGCCTGGCATTTGTGGCCGCAGCCAGAGGGTATAGGTTGATACTTACCATGCCTGATACCATGAGTTTGGAACGGAGGAATCTACTCAAGGCACTGGGTGCAGAATTGGTTTTAACCCCTGGTGTTAATGGCATGGCCGGAGCTATTGCCAGGGCGGAAGAGCTGGCTGTCCAAACACCGGCCTCTTTCATACCTCAACAGTTCAAGAACCCGGTCAATCCAGCCATCCACCGGCAGACAACTGGTGAAGAAATCTGGCGGGACACCGATGGGAACGTGGATATATTTGTGGCTGGAGTTGGAACCGGTGGTACCATAACGGGAGTGGGCGAATTATTAAAGTCCAAAAAACCAGGGGTGCAAATCGTGGCGGTGGAACCCTTTGATTCACCCGTATTATCTGGTGGATCTCCCGGACCTCATCAGATTCAGGGTATTGGTGCGGGCTTTGTTCCCGACGTTTTTAACCGGGACGCAATTGACGAGATATTTGCGGTCCAAAACGAAGATGCATTTAATACCGTACGCAGCCTGGCCAAGAGTGAAGGCTTGTTAGTCGGAATATCTTCCGGGGCAGCAGCCTACGCAGCTACCCAGATTGCCAAACGGCCTGAAAATAAGAACAAAACTATTGTAGTGCTTTTACCCGATACCGGGGAACGATATCTATCCACAGCACTTTTCCAATAAAAATGAGCGGCGGGGAGTAACCCCGAAACTCATTTCTCGTCAGGACTGATGTTTTTATGGGACAGCTTGCCATAGTGGGCCATGCCTGCCATTGTGCCAAAGCTTGAATCATTAAAGCCAGAGGGGACAACTACTATACCACCCGTATCTTTTACACTTTCATAAAGAATATTCATGGCCCGCAGGTCAAATGCCCGGTCACTCTCTTCATATTTACGCGCTGCTGCTACGAAAGCATCGGCAATTTCTTTTTCGGCCTGTCCCAAAATATTGCGGGATCGTCTTTCCCTCTCCGCCTGAGCTTCCCTTGACATGACATCCTGCAGATTGCTGGGGATGACCACATCCCGAATTTCGACCGAACGAACGGTAATACCCCATTCCTCAGTTCGTTCATCAATCATTGCCTGTAATTCTGCATCCAGACGTTCCCGGCCAGCCAGCATTTCCGAAAGTTCGGTCTTGCCAATAATATCACGCAACGCTGTCTGGGCTGCCCAGCTAACCGCCCCCTCATAATCTTCCACTTCCAGGGCTGCTTTCTGACAGTCCCATACAACCCAAAACATAACCGCATCCACATTGACAGGCACATTATCCATGGTCAGAGTCTTCTCAGCTTCAAAATAGCTGGTACGTATACGCTGGTCGATCCAGACGGTAACATGATCAATAATAGGTATACAAAAGAACGGACCTGGACCGGCCAGTTTATGGAAACGACCCATCCTGAGAACCAGGGCCCGCTGCCACTCATGGGCAATCTTAATGGAGTTAGCCAATAGAAAACTGAGTAATAGACCTATAATTGCATAGATAATATTATTCAGGATTACGGACAAATAAATGCTGCCGATTCCGAATACTACGAACAGCCATATTCCCAGGGATTTACCCCGTTCATTTTGTTTATTAATTGATGTCCTGGTTACAAAAGGCTTCTTTTGATCGCCCAGTTCATTACTCATCATAATTCCCCCTTTTTTGGGTGCCGCTAAACTTTATTGTCATTAAATCCAATATTTCGCTGGTATTAAAACCTAAAGCATAGGCCTGAATGAGAACATTGTCCAGGAGATCATTCATAATAATGATGCGTTTTTCGTCCTTTTCCTGTCGCTCGGGAATTCCAGTAACGAAAGTTCCTTTCCCCTGGCGAGTAGAAATATATCCCTCATCTTCAAGCTCACCATAAACCTTGCGTACGGTGTTAAGATTTATTTTCAAATCTACGGCATACTGGCGAACCGTAGGCAGCCGATCACCCACAATATATTGACCGGTTTCTATCGCAAATTTTATTTGTTCTTTCAGCTGAGCATAGATAGGTATAGAGCTTTTGCGATCTATTAGCATTAGTCCTGCGCCCTTCTTTAGTAAATAATAAAGTTTTGTTGAAAAATCCAATGTTTTTGCCAGGCAGGCATCAACAGAGGATTTATCAACAAAACGAATAAGGGGAAAGGAGAATTATCTATAAAGGGTAAGGATAGGATAAACGAGTTGACCCCCATATACGATTACATGCCGGAGTAGATAACCGCCGGTTAAAACCAGCGCAGGTTCTACCCAGGAGATAATCCCGGAAGCGTTATCAGTGAATTTATGTTGTAATTCAAGAATAGCCAGGATCAGGGGTGTTATAAGGCCCAAAAGCACTACTCCTAACCAGAAGAGCAGGTAATAGCCGCCGGTGATTATAGCGCCCAGGGCAATTTCTCCAGTCGGTCGAAGCGCATAGCTGATAATCAGGGTCGATATTACCATGAGTTCAATAATGATAATAACGGCGTCCAGACTTATTAAAAGACGAATGTTATCATGGTCAAAGTTAAGGCTCTTTTCTGCGGGCAGCCACTTCTCAGGGATGATTTTACGCAGGACACGCTGATCAAATGAATCCCAGACTTTGCCAGCCATAATCACCATACATCCGCCGGTGGACAAAGCTGATACAAAGAAGAGGAAGACAATGAGCGGATTACTCCATACCGGGTTATTATAAATGGCCGCCAAAAGCAATCCTGCATAAATTCCGATGGCCAGACCTAACACCAGTTCCAACCAGGCGGTTATTTTACGCAGCGCGCCGTTATAATTGAAGTAAACCATGGCGGTAAAAACCATAGCGATAATAGGAAAAACCAGCAAAAAGAATGCGCCCCAGGACATTACCGAGGTGGCATGATAATGAATCAACACCTTAAAGAAATTCAAGGGCCGATGCAGATCAGCCACGAGACAAACCAGTCCCAGCACAACTGGGAAAGGGGCCAGATAAGCCGCTATTCGCTTGATACGCTCATCAGTATGGTTGAGAATATCAGTTATTGAGGCAATAATGGCTGCGCCTGAAGACAAACCTGCTGTAAACAGGTAAATTGCGATTAAATAGTTCCACGTATATAAATGTTCCATCATGCTCACCTCCGATAGGGAATAATAAAGACGTTAGGATGGGTATCCAGATCAGGCCTGCGCTCCACGGCCCCTTTGGCAACCCAGCGATTAATTTCGCTGTTGGGGTCATTCAGATCTCCGGTAATAATGGCACCGGCAATACAAGTCGTTTCACAAGCCGGCTTTAAACCCTGTTCCAGGCGGTGGAGGCACAAGGTGCATTTTTCCGGCAGCCCCCCATCGTGTCTTTCGTTCATCATTCGTACCCGATAGGGACAGGCTAAAACGCAATATCCGCAGCCGATGCAAAGCTCAGGTTTTACTTCCACCGTGCCCCACTCTGTGTAGTGTGAAGCCTTGGTTGGGCAGGCATCGACACAGGGTGCATTCTGGCAGTGGTTGCAAGACCATTTCTCGGTGTATCGATAAACATTTGGAAAAACACCCTCTTCATGCTCAATAATCTTGGTGCGATGTTTGCCGTTGGCAACTTTATTCTCCGCAACGCAAGCTACGCTGCAGGCATGACAGCCCACGCATTTGTTCAAGTCAACAATTTTGCCCCATCTTTTTTTAGGTTCCGCCATATCAAGCCACCTCCTTTAGTTTAATTGTTAATTCTTTAAAAAGAATGACCAGCACTGCTGCCAAATCACGGTAAAAATTGGTCCGGGCATTCTCCTCAATGTTCTTCAGAAATATCAGAACCCAGTGCTCCAGGTGCTGATTCATCATTTCCTGCATGGCTGCAAAATAGAAGGCATCACCGGTCTCTTCAAATTTTTCTGCCATAATAGCCATAAACTCAAGTTCTACCATAATGTGATCAGCCGGGACCTGTAACTGATCACACTCCACTCCATAGTGAGAATAAAATTGCCGTACTCTATTATCGCTGGGACCCATTATTAGGGCATCGCCTTCGTACCATCCTGCAAAGGGGTGAGCTTTGCAGGATGGAAAAGCATTGATAAATAAAGCCGTAAAATCTACCTGCAATTGGTCCAGATCCGCATTATCAGCTGCAGATGTCAATGTTTCAGGCCCAAAACTTTCTTTTCTTGCTTGTTGCGCCCAGTCCAAGAGTTGGCGAAGATCTGCTATCATCTCGGGCATATTTTCCTGATCGGGATAGCGGAACATATCTTTAGCAGTCCATAAAAGTTTAGATTCCCAAGACAAGCCTGTCATGACTATCCCACCTTTCTTACTTTGACGATCATGTGACAATCCAGGCAGGCGCCGGTGGGATCCTTGACTTCGATATTTTTTTCTTTTGGCCAGGCGGGCATAACGTTTCCGTCGTTCATACCATCATTTTTAACCAGTTGTAAAAAAGGTGATTTCTGGCCAAAGCCATGCAATATACAAATGGTATCAGGTCTAATACCTTCGGTTAATTTCGCTTTCCCCTGGTCAGTACCAAAATCGGTGCTGAGTTCAATAGTGTCGCCGTCAGCAATTCCCAATGTCGCAGCCCGGGTAGAATTGATATAAATGAAGCCTTCCGGCATGATTTCATTTAACCACTTCATATTATGAGTCTTGACGTGACGGTGCATAGGGGGGCGGCTGGTCACAATATGAAATTCGTCCGGGTTTTGAGGATGAAGAACCCAACTTTCATCAAAAAAGGGCAGAGGACTATATCCCATCTCCTGAAGTTTGGGGGAATATATCTGAATCTTACCGCTTTCCGTATTAAGCTTATTTAGGGGTTTGGGAACAAAATCCTTACTGCCCGTAATCAGGCCGCCGTTGGCCAGAGCGGTGTCAAAATTCATACCGCTCGGGGCGATCTTGTAGTCTAATATAGGCTTTCCAATAGGGGTAAGATACTGTTCCACTCCCAGCTGTTGGGCTATCAGGTGTTTAATTTCCCCTAATTCTTTGGTATCGTAAAGGGGCTCTATCATGGGTTCAGCCAGTGCAATCTGAACGTACCGGGCATTGGTTTGACGGGGGGATATTTCATGACGTTCCAGATAGACGTGTTCCGGCAGAACCAGGTCAGCCATGGTAGCCATATCGTCCGGGTATATATTGATGTTGATCACATAATCCAGCTTGGCCAGTGCCTCGGCCCATTTTTGCGGGTTGGGCATTGACTGTAAGGACTGGGAATAAACAATAGCTACTTTGACAGGATAAGGTTCATCCGCCAATATCATATCCGCAACTGATTGGTAGAGACCAGGTCCCACTAGAGGCGCTTTAACTGCCAGAGGAAACAGGTGGCCGCCATCAACCCGTTCGGTTACCCTGGGATCCGGTGCTTGTGCCGCCGGTCCGACCCAATTAAGACCGCCGGTCCGAGGCAGTAAAATGCCGCCTCTGCGCTCGATATTGCCTGTGATGGCCATCAAAGCCAAGCAGGCTCTTACTAACTCAAAACCACCCGGATGCGATTGGATCGCTTCACGTTTATGAATGGGTATTAATGCCGGACAACCGCCGCTGAATTCACGGGCAATGCGCCTGATAGTATCGGCCGGTACATCACTCAGTTCTGCGGCCCATTCCGGGGTGTATTTGCTTACTTCGGCTGCCAGCTCTTCAAACCCGGTAACATTGGCAGCAATATAGTCGGATTTATACCTTCCCTCGGTGATTACAACATTCAACATAGCCAGTATCACCGCCAGATCAGTTCCGGGACGAATGGGTATCCATTCATCTGCCTTGGCAGCGGTGGTTGACAGCCGGGGATCAAATACTACCATTTTGGCAGTATTATTGTTCTTAGCCTCTATGGGCCCGCGCGCAAAGGAGTTTTTGCCTTTACCCAGCTGATCCCAGCCAAATGCCAGAATATACTGGCTGTATTCAAAATCAGGAACATAATTGGCGGAATCCAAAGTAAGTTGACAGGCTAACATACGCACCGCATTACAGGTCGACAAATGTTTTATATCATTGGGGCTGCCAATGGCTTTGAGAAAATCTGTCCCCGCACCGTGACCGACCCACATAACTGATTGTGGACCATAATTATCGATCGCCTTTTTAATTTCCGATGCTGCGCGGTAAATGGCGTCATTCCAATCGAGTTTTTGCCAACCGGGATCCTGCCCGGGTATCCGGCCCGCTGTAGTCTTTAACATAGGGGCTTTGAGGCGGTCCGGGTCATACAGCATATTGATCCCGGCATTACCTTTTGCACATAAGGAACCCCGGGAATGCTGATCGTTAGGATTACCCTCCAATTTTACCAATCGTCCATTTTCAATACGACCGGTCATGGCGCAGGCCATTTCGCAAATACCACAAACCCCATGTTTGTAGACAATGTTGGGGCCAGCTGATTGAGCGATGGCCTTAGTTTTCTGGTAATCGAGAAATCCATTGCCAAGCAACCCGGCGCCGACAAGCGCAGCCATTCCGCCGCCGCTAAATTTTAAAAAATCGCGCCTGCTTACTCCCATTCTTTTTCCCTCCTTAAATATCTCTATCTGTCGAAGTTATATTGTTTTATTACACTATAACATTGAAAAAGGGCGCTCCTTATCGTAGTTTCTTATTGCCTTATAAGCCTTGCCTTTAACCACACCGTAAGGGGCCTGTGTTGGGAGATAAACAGTGACAGCAGGAGCGGGACCTTAATTTGACACAGGGAGGAAATATGATAATATATAAACAGCATGATACCCGGCGGGGGTATCATGAATAAAATCAAGGAGTGGTTGCTTGTGAAATCTAATAACGATAAGGCAATGAATCCCTATGTGGCCGGAGCACTGACAGGCTTATTAATTATCCTGTCAGTGCTTGTAAGTGGAAATTACTTTGGTACGTCTACTTCTTTTGTACAGCTGATAGCTATTTTGGAAAACACGATCGCACCGGAACGGATGGCCCAGATAAGATATTTTACAATTGTGGATCCGGTCTGGAGCTGGCAGATATTCTTTGTTATGGGAATTCTACTGGGCAGCTTTGCGACAGCGAAAATTTTTGGGGAGTTTAAGTGGCAGAGCATTCCAGATTTATGGAGAGACAATTTAGGTTCCAGCAAATATAAAAGAATGATCTTGGCCTTTTTAGGTGGAATTATAGCTATGATAGGAGCCCGTTTAGCAGGAGGATGCCCATCAGGTCAAATGAGTGCCTTAATTTTGCTTTCAGTCAGCGGCTTAGCAGCCATGACGATGTTCTTTATAGGAGGAATAGTGGCAGCCCGACTCATTTACGGCGGAGGTGAAAAATAATGACCAACTTAATATATGGACTTATAACTGGCATTTTATTCGGCTTTTTACTGCAGCGAGCCCATGTAATCCGTTTTGATAAACAGGTGGGCGCTATGTTGTTAAAAGACATGACTATCGTTAAATTTATGTTTACTGCAATTCTAGTGGGGATGGTAGGTATTTACATGTTGGCTGATCTTAATGTTCTGCAAATAACGGGCAGGACGATGGTTACCGGCGGGGTAATAGTTGGCGGCGCTCTTTTTGGTATTGGCTGGGCTATGCTGGGTTATTGCCCGGGCACATCCTGGGGAGCCTTGGGTGAGGGACGCTTGGACGCC
>JBAYYO010000004.1:0-25778 GCA_041672985.1 Syntrophomonas sp.
ACTCTGACCTGGAGAATGGAGGAAGAGAATGGGCTTTATTGGCAACATCATTTGGCTGCTATTGGGTGGTCTGATTGCATCTATTGCCTGGGCTATAGCCGGTCTGCTTTTGTGTGTGACAATTATAGGTATACCGTTTGGGCTACAGTGTTTCAAGATCGCTGGATTTGTATTGTGGCCTTTTGGCAAAGAGATCGAACTTGGTAATTTTGGCACCGGTGGACTCATTTTTAATATTATATGGTTGATTGTTTTTGGATGGGAGTTTTTTATTGCCCATCTCGTTATAGGCGCAATGTTTTGCATAACAATTATAGGTATACCCTTCGGACTTCAGCATTTTAAATTCGCCAAACTTGGGCTCATACCATTTGGAGCGAAAATATACTAGACATCAGAGTTGTCTCCTAATATATGTTTATATTTTAGCTGCAAAAACGACATCGGAATAGCAGACTATATAATGCCCAGGAAAACGTCCTGGCGGGCCACATAGGGGCTTATCCTTGGGATGCATGGATTATTAGGTCAATCTTGACTAATTAATATGGGGAAATGGCTTTTTACTTGAAATTTGGGCATATTTTTTCGGGAATGAGTCTTAATACATTAGAATGTCTGGTTGACTGGATACATAATCGTAAGCGATACTATTTACGGAGAACGACATTTTAAGAAGGGGTTATATAAATGTGTTTCTTTAAGAAAGATGTATACATTGGATACTCAATGGGGGATCTAGCGAAAGTAAGGCAAGTTTTGGTAAATGAAGGTATCAAATATTCTTACAATGTCCACGATCATTCAGGACAATGGATGGGCCGAGGTACAATAAGGGGTAATTTTGGAAGCGCGGGATTAAATATGGACTATACAAAACAATATACTGTTTCGGTCAAGAGAAAAGATTTCGAAAAGGCAAGCTATCTTGTTAATAGTGTCTTGCACTCATAAGTATTTTACCTACAAACTACTATTACTTGACTAATGACCATAAAGCGGGAAAGTTATAGGAATAGAGCCTCACTTATAAAGTAAAGCTCTATTCTTGTTCATCCTTTACTTTTACATCTGGCTCATACTAGCACATGAATTAGCACACTCGTGGCAAACGTTGCCGCACTGTTGACAGTGTTTGTCTTTAAACATAAAGCATTCAGTTGCACAAGCATCACAAATAGTTCTACATACATTACAGATATATTTGGCTTCGGTATGATCCATAGTCATGGTCTGAACAGCCATATTACATACATCTGCACATAATCTAAGCATTTTTATGCAATTTGCCCGAGCTTTGGCGTCGGGTTCCTGTAAACAGGAGTTAAAGCATTCATTGCATACCTGTAAGCATTTGTTGCAGGCATCGATACAAGCCTGATACTTGGTAACTGATGTTTTCGTTACTGTCATAATCAATCTCCTTTATTTTATATTTAACAATTGACTATTTTTAGTCTTCTCAACGAACAAATAACTATACAACTAAATATATTGAAGGTAATGTAATTATACAAGCGCGGCTGCTGGGGGAGCTCCGGTTGGGGGCTCCAGCACTGCCTTGTATAGTAGCAGGAACACTGCGAACAAGAATTTGGAATGGGGTCGGTAATCATCTGGCAGCAACTTGCTATGAGATATAAATTTCATAAAGCAGTTGCCACTCGGAGTAGGGGGAACATTTTGTAAACTAGCTTAGTAATAATGGGTTCGAGAGCAAATATTTCTGCTAGTTTACATAATGTTCATTATAGGAAGTTGGGGAAGAGATAGGAAACATGGTAAATGCCCCGAAATAGCGGCTTTCCAAGCACTTGGATAATGCCTATCGTTTTTAGTCATAATTATTGTTAATCTATCTTTTAAAGGAGCAGGTTTAAAGATGTATGTTTTATATGGCAAGGTCCAGCTGTTCTTACCGAATTCATCCTCCCTCAAGGACAAACGTCAGACCATTCAGAGTATTATTAGCCGGATTCGCAAGCGTTTTAGCGTTTCCATTTGTGAGGTTAATTACCATGATCTCTGGCAACGATCTGAACTCGGGTTTGCTGCGGCTTGTAATGCTTATGCAGATGCTGACTTGATGCTGGAGGCACTAAATAAGACCATCGACTACTATGAAGATGTTTGTGAGGTTACCGAAATTGATTGGCAGATAATAACTGATTAATTATGGTTTTGCGCTGCAGTTGCAACTCAAGCATTTGCCACCGTTCGATCGTCTTTGACTTTGTATATATTGATACCTTTGTATGACAGCCTTCGTAAAATATTAAGCTTCTTTCATTACTTCAAATTTCCCCTCCTGGTTCTTCATATTTATCTCCAAATAGAGATTTTTAACTCAATAATGGATATCAAAGACAGCCGTAACCACGGGAAATGTAAGGTTATGGTAAATATTACATGTCTAAACAGGCAGGATAATGTAAAATAATGTGGAATTTAGGCTTAACTTACTTTTATTCTAATTACAATTTATTTAAGAAAGGAATGATATTAAATGAAAAAAGTAAGAAGTCAGGTATCCAGTTTCTTTTCCAAGCTAATTTTAGGAGTGTTTGTGTTTACTTCGGTATTCATGATCCCTCAGTTAGCCCAGGTTGAACAAGCTCAGGCTTCAACCACCAGGACCGTCACAGTTGCTTCCGGAACCAAGTATGCTACCCCATTATACATAATTGATAGCGGTGTGCCGGGGCCTGTGGTAATGATAGTGGGAGGAGTACACGGAAATGAAACAGCAGGTTACAAGGCTGCTGCAAAAGTAAAAGACTATTCTATTAAAAAAGGTAAATTACTTGTACTTCCCCAGGCTAATAAGAGGGCCGTAGCCAATCATACCAGATCAATGGGGGGGGCAGATCTAAATCGGGATTTCCCCAGGAGCAAATATGATACGGCAGACAATACCCTTTCTAGATCTATCTTTAATGTTGTAAAAAAATATGATGTCGATTGGCTGATGGACATGCATGAAGGTGCCAATTATCAAAAAATTACGTCATCTTCATCAGTAGGACAATCCCTTATTTATTACCCGGACACACAGACTAAGTCAATGGCTACTAAAATTACGCGCTCATTAAACAAAAATATTAGTACATCATATAAAAAATTCTCTCTGCTGCGTTATCCCGTAAAAGGAAGCTTATCCCGAGCTGCGGCAATTGTCTGTGGTACAAATTCTTTTATATTTGAAACCTGTTCCAGAGACTCTTTAACCACCCGGATTAAATATCAACTGAAGGCGGCCAACATATTATTAAGTGACTTAAACATGAAGTAGTCGTTAGTTGAAATAATTCCGAGTACTTATGAAGACGGGACCGGAAGTGTGTGCGTTATTATAACCACCACTTCTATGGTCCCGGTTATTGTTATTGGTCGCAATGCTGCGACCGGGGTTTGTATTGCGGAGTCGGTTATTAGTCAGATGGAATGGGACAGTGTTATCTCCCGGCACGGTAATAACTTTTTTTTTTCCAGGAGGGGGACTTATTGACCATGTTTTACGTATATCTTCTTTTTCTTCCCATTGAATATCGTTTTTAACCATATGAGAAATAATTTCGAGTTCTTGTTTAAAGGAGTTACACATTTCTAATCTTTGGATATCAGACCATACAGCATTAAAAACAACTTTTAAATAGGCCTGATCCCCCTCATAAAATGCTTGCTGGGCTTCTAAGCTCAAGAAACAGTTTCTGTTCAACTGCAAATAGTTACTGGCAACTATTTTCCCCAGGCATAATACTGCCGTGGTAATTTCCGGTGACACCAACCAACTGGCAGGGGTCCTATATTCAAAACCTCCATATTCTTTGACTCGATAGTCGGCCAGGAATCCATATTTGAGGCGTCTTTTTACTGCGGTGGCCTGGTTCTCGATGAGAAATAAAGGCAGCGTAACATAAGTATCCAGAGCCCTTAATATATGATTGTTTAAAGCCACATTGCTAAAATGGATATGCCCCCCAATTGAGTACCCGTTGAAGGGACGACTTCCCGCCAGCCATTTAACATTTCTATAAGGTGCCATTTTATTGGCGGACCTCAATGCATCTTCTAGATTGGATAATAACTGCAGCGGGGAATAGGCCGGTCTGGGTCTTAATTCTGCTATGGGTCGCTGCTGACGGTTGGGAGTTCTAATAGCATCGCACCCTACTATTCCATCGCGGGGAAAAAACTGCGAAGCTGGTATCATTTTGCCGGTTCTGGTATTGGATAACATAAACTCAGGATCTGCCCCCATCTTAACTCCCTTTATTTTTCGATTATTAATGGTCTTAATCAGGTTGTCGAATCTACTGAATAGTCCACTCCTGGCTTTTTCATTTATTGCCGGCGAGTCATCTACAGACACAACTTGTATTCTTTTGCTTCTAGTCACTGCTATCTTTACCATGCCGTAGTCAAGACCCAAAACATATATTACTCGTTCAGCTAACTCAGCCATCTTTTTACATTGCGACTCTTCCAGATATTTAGTTTGACTTGTTGTTTTACCGTACGTTCTTTGTTTTATAGATATAGTCGACCTATCAAAAACCAGGATTCTATATGTTTTGCTGATACGCTCATCAAATGAGTTTTTATATAAAATTCCATTAATATCTAAAATCTGGGCAACGTGTTTTAAATTCCAACTGTTTTGAACAGCTTGGGGATTGTTTATAATGTATTTCGAGTCTGAGTTTCCGCACATAATTAGAACATTAAAGTAAACAGCTTCTTCTATATGCATTTCTTTGTAGGAAACAATAGGGCCTTTAGTTTCAAGGTATGATACAAGCCCGGGCGCCATTTTGTTTTTTTTGTGGGTAAATCCTAACAGCATGGTTAATCCCCTTTTCGATTTGTATTTGCTAAATTGCCCAAATAAAGGAAATATCCATTAAGATGATCTAGATGTTTTTGGCGTATATCATCCTCGTCAAAACTGGCGGGTTTAGAATTAATTTCAATAATCTGCATTAGCCCGGCTTTATCTATTCCAATATCAATTGACAGTATCCCTAGATTAATACCCAGACTATTTTCCAGCACATAGGGTACGACCTGACAGATGTACTTCAATTGTTGATCCAGGTATTCCATCGTTAATGGGGACTTGCCAAAAACCTTTTTAATCACCCTGCTATAAGAAGCTCTATATCCACCATTAGGAACGTGCGTTACAAATTTATTTCTGGCTGCAACGCGCACCCCTGCTCCAGTAAATACCCATTGGCCCTGGTTATTCTTTTGCACCTGACAGCGGATGTCAAATATTCTGCCGTTAAATTTAGCCAGATCGATTCCCTTCTGAATTAAATATTTGTCCTGGGAATCAGAACCATCGATTATTGACTTTAAAGACGAATACAACTGCTTCTTAGAAGTGCATCTGCTCCAGTCCATATCTGAAGCAGCCAATTTGTAATCAAAATATTTGGAACCACGTTGTACTTTTATAATCCCTTTCCCAACACTGTTGTTAAGCGGTTTAATAAATAACTCCGGGTATTTACTGAGCATCTTATAAAGGTTTTGTTCCTTAAATAGGAGGGTTTCAGGCACCAGGTCGGCTGATAGACTATTTTGCCTTAGGCTGCAATGAATCTCCCATTTATGAAGAAAACGCGAATTAAACACATGTGTGCTCGGATTTGATTCCAAATTAGATAGAAGCTGCTGAACCTGCTTTTGAGCCTCGTCTTTCCTGAAACTTAAACGGTTATAGATAATGTCCGGGAGTGGAAATACACCCCTGACCCATTCGCCCCCTCCTTTTCTTTTGGGCCTGTAGGTATGGCCTATGATAGTCTGTCTACTTTCTCCAATACATTCGGGATAGAAAAAATACATAAAAATACCTTTATCCCTGGCTGCAGCAGTCATTTCAATCTTAAGCCTGGCATCCTTGCCAGCAGGCAGGGGGTATCTACCCCTCTTCCTGGGCGTAGTTAATACCCCGACGACGACTTGTTTCTTTAAATCAATGTCATTTACAGGTTCCAACCCCTTGGATTTTATAATTTTTTGGAAATAGCTAAGTTTTGTTTTCATAGTTCATAATATGAAATGTTTAAATACTAAGTGCTAAACTAGCTTATATAGTTGTTTATAGTTGGGCGAAAAAAAGGCCGATAAATCAAATCGGCCCTGGTCTTTATGATACTGAGCTTAGCGAAGCATTTTATTCACTATTCTAATTCCCGACTCCATTCTGACTGACAATGTAAAAACCTTCCAATAAACAGACGTTAGTATGATTCAGTCGCGGAATTTTCTCATACCTTGATCTTCTTTCCTATCATCGCTTGGTACAAAAATACGGGTATATTTATCTAAACATTAAAACGAAAATGTACTATTTCTCCATCCTTAACCACATATTCTTTGCCTTCCAATCTAAATAAGCCTTTTTCTTTTACGGCTGTCATAGTGCCTAATTCCTTAAATATATGGTAATCAACCACCTCAGCCCTGATGAAGCCCCTTTCAATGTCAGAATGTATCTTGCTTGCTGCTTTACGCGCATTTGTTCCGTCCTCAATTGTCCAGGCCTTCACCTCGTCTTCTCCCACCGTAAAAAATGATATCAGGCCCAATCTCTGATACATGGTGCGGCTAATCTTAAGCAATCCAGATTCTTTAATACCAAGGTCCTCCAGGAACATTTCTTTCTCATCTGGTTCTAATTGAGCAATTTCTCTTTCAATACTGGCCGCAATTTCCACTACCGGTATATTCATTTGCATTGCATATTTGGCAATCTCTTCCTTCTGTGGGTAGTTGTTGCTTTTTATATCATTTTCATTAAGATTGAGACATATAAGCATTGGTTTACTGGTCAGGAATTGATAAGTGCTCATGATTTCCTGTTCATCATCATCGATTATAACCGATGATATGGGCTTCTCATCACTTAAAGCATCTTTTAATCTCTCTAACAAATTCAGTTCCCTAAGCATAAGATTACGTTTTTTATTCTTATTGATTCTATCAATTCTCTTTTCAATAAGGTCGAGATCGGATAGCAATAATTCATACCTGATTGTTTCTATATCCCGAAGGGGGTCAATCTTATCGTATATATACGGTACTGATTCATCATCAAATAGTCTGACAACGTGCAGTAAAGCATCCGCTCTCCGGACAGCATCCAAAAAGAGGCTGGCATTCTTCTCCGTCCCAGGAATTAAACCCGGTATATCAATCAATTCAAGCTGGGCATAGGCTGTCTTTTTAGGTTTGAAAACCCCGGACAAATAATCTATTCTTGCATCAGGCACGCGTGCAATAGCAGTATTGGTTTTCCCCTGACTGCCAGTTTTATCGTATGTTCCTGTTAAAAGCTCAAATAAAGTTGTTTTGCCAACCATGGGCATCCCAATAAGTCCTAGTTGCATAATATTCTATCCTTTCTGAGGGGAAAATAACTTGCTGAATAAATTAGTTTACATAATATTATTTATGGTCACCTATATGTTCCCGGTCTTGTTAAAGACTGATTCCCGATAGCGATAATATAATAAATACACCTGTCACTGCTAATCCTATCAAGAGGGTTATATACGACCCCTGGGAACTGAATTGATATAGTCGTTTAGCATTACCAACATTAAAAATATAAAGAGCTATAGCCAGAACCAGTAAGAGTATTATAAATTTCGGAGCACCGGAACCTGGGAAGAATATTCCCAGATAGCCGGCGAATATGAGCAGGAAGATCACATTCAATTTGTGGTAGAGGCGGAAAAAGCGGTCTTCATGCATAGATTCTCCCTTTTCCTCCGGAGGCATTTTGTCCATATCAATTGTTTGTAAAGTATGGCCGGTTTTGTTTAATATGGCGGATAGGAAACCACTTTCGGCAGGTGTAATTCCGAAAAAGCCCTTTTTAGTCTTAAGATATAGAAAGCCATCTTCTGTATGTGTTGCATACATCCTTACCGATCCTAACCCCTTCACGGAATAGAGACCGAACATGTATCCCCGCCAGGATGCAGCCAGAAACGGAAAGATATTGGCCCTGCCTTTAACATCTATAATCTCATCAAATTCATCCCAGGGAATTCTCTTTTTTTGCAGTCCCCACAGGATTTCGAGGGCATCCTTGTCAATTTTGTAACCGAGATGAAAGGCACCCAGCAGCAGATAAGCATAGACAAAGAGGAAAATATAGGTCGGTACTAACAAAAGTAATTTTAAGATACGATCACTATCATCTAAAGCATAATTAATACCCCATAGGATAAATCCAAACAATATGATGCCTGCAAATAATCCAAGCCATCCACCATAACCCTTTACGGGCCTATAGATCATGATATTAATCCCCCTTTACCCCATGCAAATTTCACTGCAATTTATTCATGGTTAAGCTATAAAATTAGCTATCCCCAAAACTTATGGCAATGGCTCGTGCTGCTTGAACTAAATCACTGTTGGGATCGACTTTTTTTAGTTCCTTTATCGCATCTTTAATGGGGACAGTAACGATATTTTGACCTTGTAAACTAACCATAGTACCATAGTCCCCTTTGGCAAAGGCTTCAACAGCAGCAACGCCATATCGGGCTGACAATATTCTATCATAAGGTATAGGTGAACCACCTCTTTGTAAATGCCCCAGTACTGTTACTCTAGTTTCTGTATTTATCAGGCTTTCTATCTCAATGGCCAACTGGTTGCCGATACCGCCCAATCTGACCGGATCATGACTCTCGGGAACTAATTTTTGAACGACTTGTTCTCCACCCAGGGGTGCGGCCCCTTCAGCTACCACAATAATACTAAACTTTTTATCATGCCACTGGCGTTGGCGGATTTTGTTGGTGATATTTTCTATTTGATAGGGGATTTCTGGTATTAAAATAACATGCGCTCCTCCGGATATACCAGCATGCAATGCAATCCACCCCGCGTAGCGTCCCATAACTTCAAGTATCATTACCCGATGGTGAGATTCAGCCGTCGTATGCAAACGATCCAGAGCATCTGAAGCAGTATCTACCGCCGTATTGAAACCGAATGTCACATCGGTGGCGGAAAGGTCGTTGTCAATCGTTTTAGGCACTCCCACGACTGGCACACCTTTGTCAAAGAATTCATCCGCAATATGTAAACTGCCATCTCCGCCTATAACAATCAAACCATCCAACCCTAAATCATTAAGATTCCGGATGGCGCGATCTGATTGGTCAGAAAAAGTCTCCTCACCATCTTTAAATGTGAGGAATTCAAATGGATTATCACGATTACTGCTTCCTAATATGGTGCCTCCCCGATAACCGATTCCCGAGATGGTTTTCAAATCAAGATGAATGTAGTTATTCTCGACTAAACCTTTAAATCCATCCAGGAACCCAACGACCTCCATTTCGTATTTACTTATTGCTGATTTAGTTACAGCTCGTATCACTGAGTTAAGTCCAGGGCAATCTCCTCCCCCGGTAAGAAGTCCGACTCTATTATATTTACGCACGACATTACCTCCTTTTATTCAAGTGCTCTGCTCAATCGAAACTATTATCTGACAATCAAGGCTGGTTTGTCCCACCTTTAGTTATGTTATTATATTCGGCAAAAATTCACCTTTCCCTTTAAGATGATGGTTTTTCTGCCAGTGTTACCGGTATAGTCAGTGTTTTTCCAGCACGAATAACTTTTACCATCACCTTTTCCCCCACCTGCCTGGTCTTTAAAAAGTCTTGTAGTTGTTCATAATTGTTGATGTTGGTATCGTTTAAACTAACAATCACGTCATTTATTTTCAGGCCAGCTTTCTCGGCCGGCCCCCCCGCTATCACATTGGCTACAATTACTCCAGTATTGGGCAGGTTATATTGGGCGGCAAAATTCTCATCCATGGGTTGCAGCCAAACTCCGATGTAGGGTCGAGTTACTTTACCGGTTTGAATCAGCTCGTTAATGATCTCTCTGGCGGTATTTACGGAAATCGCAAAACCGATGCCCTGGGCCTCGGAGTTCACTGCGGTATTGATTCCAATTACCTCTCCATTGGTGTTTAATAAAGGCCCCCCACTATTACCCGGATTGATGGCGGCATCAGTCTGAATTAAGTTTCTGTAAACCCTCTTTTCGATGTTGATAGGTCTGCCTTTGGCACTTACCACCCCAACGGTAACGGTATGATCGAGACCATAGGGGTTGCCTATGGCAATCACCCACTCCCCTACCCTTATAGTATCGGAATCACCCAGGGTCAAGGTGGTAAATTTAGTATTGCCATCAATTTTCAAAACTGCCAAATCTAGTTCATAATCCTGGCCTACAACCTTGGCGCTGTAATCTGTATCGTTATTAGCCATGCGTACAGTTATACTCGTAGCTTTATCTATGACATGCTGGTTGGTAAGTATGTACCCATCATCACTTATAAGAAAACCGGTACCTACTCCGGTTTGGACATTCTGCCGTGGTGTAATGCCATTGTTGCCAAGGAAGTCTCGAAAAAAGTCGTTATTAAAGAATACATCGCTATTGCTTACAACGGTATTAGTCTCTATGTTGACTACTGCCGGACTGACCTTTTCAACCATGTCTGCTATATTGGCAGGACCGATAGTGATAGGATTGTTACTAAGAAAATTTCCGGGTATGGGGGTGCTGCTATTATTATCGATGGGGGAAGCTTTGTCATTGTCGCCCCCCCATAAACCACATCCACCCGTAAATATCACCAGCAGGATTACAACTATGATTGGAGCTGTCTTTGAACTTTTCCGGTCTTCATTCATTACTGTTCCCCTTTTCTAAGTAATAAAATTATTCCTAGTATAAATATTACCACTCAGTCGCCAATTTATAAATTGTAAGTTGGCGAAGGGGGAGATTATTTCCGGTTTTTAAAACCCGCCAGATATATTGCATATTGGAGTGGTCTTCTAAATGTATTGAGCACAATTCCCTTTGATAGTGCTGTTTCTGTCGTCTTGCGCGGTTTAGAATTTACTTCAATTAACCAGAATTTGCCTTCTTTATCAATGCCAATGTCAAGGCCTAATTCACCATAAATTTTTTGGCTGGTTGTCTCCAGGGTTTCAGCAACTGTTCGGCAAACAACTTTTAATTCCTGGTTTTTTGCTTCGATTAATCGCTTGTTTTTCTTTAGGACGGTTGAGAAAACTCGTTGGCTGGTTTGTGCGCTTCCGCCTTTGCTTAAGTTAGCAATACTGCTTCCCCGGGGGGCAACTCTAACGAATTTTTTGCTAATCAACCACTCACCTTCGCCATTTTTCTGATAGATTATACGTATATCAAAAGGAGATTGATTGTAAGTAGCCAGATTTATACCCTGTTGAACTATATAGGGTCGTCTGCCCCTGCTGGAACGGGTCGCTTTCATTAAGTCGGTGGGGTTATGGGCATACCCCGAGTGTTTGCCGTGCTTGTAGATCGTATAACGTAGCAGGCCTTTGTTGTTTCGGTAAACTTTAATAATACCATTGCCCAGACTTCCATTACAGGGTTTAAGATAAAGGGTTCGATGTCTAGCGGACATATCGGTGAGGTTAGGGAGATTTAATAACATTGTTTCAGGCAAATAAGGGTGCAGGCTTTCATTTTGGACCAGTAATGCATGGACTCTCCATTTATTTAAAAACGAAGGATTAAAATATTTTAGATGGGGCAGATTCATCAACCTCTTTTTAGTTATTCTTTCATGGGCTTCTCCTCTGCGCGTCGCAATGCGATCATATACCACATCCGGCAGGGGATAAGAGGACGCTGCCCATATACCTCCTTCCTGACCCGAGCGGCGATAAACAAACCCTTGAACTGTTTTATTATTCCAATTAATTGAACCGGGGGTAAATATATAGCATTGAGCACGCAGCCTTTGGCCTATCTTGCTCAGGTATATCAATTCCGCCTGCACACTTTTAGGATCAAATTCAGGTTGGTTGGGTAGGAAATCAGTTAGAATTCCTATTATTGGTCCGATATGAATCGTTCCATCATCGTGATCATAACGAATCTGAAGTTTGTTCCTGCCTGGCAGGTTTAAAGCTTTGGCTAGTTGTGGGGACAACATGTACCTCCGTGGTTGGTGATCTCTAAACACCAGCTTGGTATAGACTGTTTTGACCCCCACTCTGACTTTCATAGTTTTAGATGAGGGTATATTAAGCCTTCTCATTAAACTGTTGGCCACACAAAGCTGTCCTATTGTATCCATACGCATCTACCTTTCCGGGCTAAATCCAGCCAGATAACTAGCATATAACAATGGCTTTCTGATTGACATTCGGCGAGTTGACTTCTCACCTATCAAAAGAAATATTTTACGGGCCGGTTTAAGATTGGCTTCTATAAACCATAACTTTCCTTTAGCATCAATACCAATATCGATACCGAGTTCACCTATACTGGATGTATGCATTTCCAGGGCTTTGGCTGCCTCCAGGGCCAGATAGTCTACTTCATCCAGAATACTAGCTTGCATTCTGGGATCTGCAAAATACCCGCTTAATCCTGTCTCTAGCTTGAGCCCTTTTCCTCCTCCAGATATATTGCTGGTTATGGAACCACGCTTACCGATACGAAATGCTTTCCCCGTTACTGACCATTCTCCGCTGTTATCCTTCTGCACCAATACCCGAACATCTGCAATGTTTCCATATATCTTCAGCAAATCTATCTGCCGCTGGACGATATAATTGCGTTTACGCATTATACTTCCTAGGCTTTGATGCAGACTGTTAAGGCTATAAGCAGTCCCTGCATAGGCCTGCTTATTTACTTTGTATTGGTATCGATATATATTGGAGCTTTGTGCTTTGACAACCCGAATAATATCTCTTCCCTGTGAGCCGGTAATAGGCTTGATATAAACTGATCCATATTGGCGCAGCATTCTATTTACCTGCTGAAAGTTGTTGGCCTTTCGAGTATCGGGTATATATTGGCTCAGCGATAAGTTTTTAGATAGGATTTGGTGGGTTTGCCATTTGCCCAGGAGAGGGGGATTAATAAACTTACAGCCCAGTTCTTCCAGTTTGCGTCTTATTTGCAGGCTTGATGATGAGTAGCCTGCTTCACGAGGATAAACAACATCAGGAACTGGAAAGATTCGCCTTCTCCAACTGCCATTTATAAAGATGTAACCTGTAACCGTCTTATTTCTATAGTTTATACTTCTTGGATCGAAGCCAAAGCATAGTTGCCCCAAAGCTCTTCCAGTTATATTCAACTCTTTAATAAAAAAGCTCTGTCCCCTAAACGGACGATTTCCATCGTTGCCAGTCTCGGCCATAATACCTACTGCCGGGCCTATGCGCAATTGATTATTGAGACTGTTTATTCCATATTTGCGGGGGGCTATAATATGCAAGCTTCTAAGCACAACCGGGTTTAATTCTAGAAATCTTCCTGACTTATGGGATCTTATAATCTCCAGTCGGGAAACCAATTGGCCGGAATGCAAGGATACTGTGATACCTTCAGTCAGCCCTAATAGCTGGGCAACTTCATTACTAATCCTTAAGGACGAACTCTTTAAGCGTGAATTTCCGATTACCATTATTGATGAGGTTTTTGACATATCATTATCTCCACCTAAAATATCTATATAAGTAAGATATGAAACCTGGATAAAGCGTGTGCAAATTGTATTGGTCTTTTTATCAGGAATGGAGATATTTGCGAGGCGTGAAATGAGTCAAAAAAAAGGAAACGTCAATAATATGTAGTATAATTAAACTATTACCGTATATATTCTGACAAATGTACGGAAGGAATTGAAATAATGGCATTCAATATCGAATTAAAGGACCGCATTAAACAATTTTGCCAGGATGCGGGTGCAGATATCATTGGATTTGCATCAGTTGAGCGATGGAATGAAGCGGAGGAAGTTCCAGTCGACTTTAGACCACAAGCTTTGTGGGAACCAGCCCGTACGGTTATGGTCCTGGGAGTAGGGATACCCCTGCCGATTGTGGAAACTACCCCTTCCATTTTACACAAGGAGACGTATGATACGGCCAACCGTGTTCTCGATGCAATGGCTTATAACCTGGTTCGTTTTTTAAACCGTCTGGGCCATGCGGCCTATTTTTTCTCCCGTGATGGGTTCGGCAGTCTCAGGCTTTTAAAGGATAGACCCCCGGCTGCCTTTGGTCATATAATGGCGGCGAAATATGCCGGGTTGGGAACTGTTGGTTTAAATAATTGCTTGCTTACCCCAGAGTTCGGCCCCCGGGTACGTTTTGTATCTGTATTTACATCCGCAATTATGGAGCCTGATCCAATGATTGAGAAGGATTTATGTATAAAGTGTGAAGCCTGTGCTAAATGTTGCCCGGTGGATGCCATTACCTTACGTGAGGACCAATTTAAAGGTGACTTTGATTTAATAGCATGTATTGACAGACATATAGATTTGACTAGGGATAAAGCTTATCCCTGCGGCATATGTACCAAGGTTTGTCCGATTGGGAAAGATCGCCGCCTATATAAACAAAAAGGCATTGTCAAGAAATACTTGCAGGAGAAAGAGGCTTTAGCAGCCAATCCTGATGATCCAGACTATAAATCATGGACTCACGTGCGCAAGTATGGAAGTTGGACCAAGGATTATCCACGCTGATTAAATTAAAAAATATTAAAGATGGGGGGAAATCATAATGACGATTAGTAATTTAGAACAATTCAGTGCTCAATTAACGACTTTACTGAAGAAAAATCCCGATTGGACTGACCTTTTGAAAAACGGCGGCGAAATGCTGAGTGAGTTGGTTTTAAACCCTGAGTGGTTCCAGCCGGTATTATCCAAGCTGGTGCTGGATGAAGAATTCCTGAAATCACAATGGCAGTCTATTGATCCTTATGATATTCAACTCTATCGCAGCCCGGAAAAACTATTTTCGGTGCGAGCCTATATATGGGAACCTAATGTTATGTATCCTATTCATGATCACGGGGCCTGGGGCCTGGTAGGGGCCCATATAAATCAAATTCGGGAAAGAAAGTATGAGCGGGTGGATGATGGCAGTGACATAGATTACGCCGAGGTCGAACAAATTGCTGATGCTACCCTGTCTCCCGGCGAAATAACTTATGTATTGCCTATGAATGACGGTATACACCAGATGCAAGCAGTTAATAATAAAACTGCGGTTACTATTCACGTTTATGGAACTCCCATCCGCAAAGGTTTTATACATTATTTTGATCCCCATAATAACTCTGCTCACCGCATGTATCCACCGTCGATTGATAAAAAAGTATATGCTATTAGAACCCTGGGTTCAATACGACAAGCGTGGGCTGAAGATGTATTGAATAGCGCTCTTAAGTCCTCTAATCCTGAATATATCAAGCAAGAAATCCAGTATTCTCTAAATAAGATCCAAAGCTAACATCATTATGGAGGTCATAAGTTGAAGCTGAGATACCCTCAGGATATAGGTAGTGAACTAGCTGGTTCATTTGGGGACCTGGGTACATTACTGCCTTACGTAATTGGGGCTATAACTTTTGCTAGTTTGAATGTAACCAGCGTATTTTTTGCGTTTGGCCTTATGTATCTTTTCACGGCCTGGTTTTATCGTATTCCCATTCCGGTTCAGCCTATGAAAGTTATCGGCGCAGCCATAATTGTGCAAAACCTTACGGCTGGAGAAATAGCTGCATCCGGGATATTGATGGGAGTTATTTTACTGATCATTGCGTTGACAGGTCTGATTGATAATATTTCCAAATTAACCCCCAAAAGTGTGACTATGGGTATTCAGGCCGGGCTTGGAATCAGTCTGGCGCTCTTGGGGGTCAAAATGATCAAAAGTGACTGGATATTAGGAATAATTGTTATGGCAGCCATGCTACTTTTTTTAAATAGCAGACGTTTCCCGGCTGCCATAATAGCCCTGTTCGGAGGTACAGCCCTTGCATTCGGTTTGCACCCCGAACTCAGCTTTCCTTCGCTGCACTGGGGCATCAGTGTTCCCCATCTGGTAATACCCACCTGGCATGATTATTACCGTGGGTTTTTCCAAGGATGTCTGCCTCAATTGCCTTTAACCCTTACCAACTCGGTTTTGGTTACTACTGTCCTGGCCCATCAATTATTTCCTCAAAGTTCAGAAAAGGTTACCGACAAAAACCTTTGTTTAACATTGGGAGTTGGAAATCTGATGGGGGCCCCCTTGGGGATGATGCCGGTATGCCATGGAAGTGGTGGCCTGGCTGCCCATTATCGTTTTGGAGCCAGGACCGGATACTCGACTGCTTTCATAGGAATACTGTTTCTGTTGATGGGTGTATTTTTAGGATCGTCCGGACTGCAGCTTATGAAAATAATTCCTCAGGCTGTTCTGGGAGGGATGCTTTTCTACAGCGGCGTTGATCTTATTAGACCCATCAAGGTGAAGGACAATAACGAAATATTTGTTTTTGCAGTGGTAATAATTCTTAGTGTGGCTTTAAATCCAGGCATCGGGTTTTTAGCGGGCGTACCGCTGTGGTTCTTATTAAAAAAGGGCTGGATAGCGATATAATCAATTAATCTTCCTTCCTAAGCCAACCGGCAGGCTGTTCTGCTTCCCCCACATAGTAGTGACCATTACTAATAGTCAGAGCAAACTGTTGACGGGTCTGTCCGATGACGTTTTGTTGAACAACCTCAATCATATCTTTCCCAACCTTGGTAATAATGGCAACATGACCATATTTCCCATTAATAAATACGAGCAAATCATCCCCCCGGGGTTTAACATTGCCACCATTGCGATATTGAACCAAGCCTCGGCGATGATTCAATTTCCCCTGCGGTACTGTGGAATCGAAAAAGTCTTTCGCATGGCCCATGGTATCTGGCATCCGATGATCCATTAACACATAGTAAAAACGCTTGACAAATTCCACGCACTGCCATTTCTCTCCGTAATAATAACCGTCCTCACTAAAATGCCTGCCATGACATTGGTCATATGAAGTGCCATTATAATAAATAGCCACTCCTCTATAACGATCAATTTCAGTGCCGATGCTGGGGCTGGAATAGTTAATAAAAAAAACCACGCCCACCAGAAGAAGCGCTAATGATATAGTCCCGAACTTAATGAGTAAAGATCTGCTCCCCAACTCAAAAATCTCCCCGCTGCTTAAATAAGATACTATTATTATTATTATTAAGTATGCAAAAGGTCGGGAAAAAAGAGCCGGGGGGATGGTTAGTTTAGATGTATATATGCTGCGGTTGGTTGAATATGATGGGCAGAATCTGTGATAGGATAATACGTGTTATCTGGTTGAACTGGAAGTGAATTAAATATAGAATGTAGTAATTGGGGGTTTGGTAAGGTGAAAATTGTTAGTGCTTGCCTGTGCGGCATAAATTGTAAATATAATGGGGGGAATAACCTTCACCCCTATTATCTGGAACTGTTGTCTGCTGGTGAAATTATTCCGGTTTGCCCTGAACAGTTAGGAGGTCTTCCGACCCCCAGAACAGCTAGCGAGATATCCGGCGGAACTGGTAAAGATCTGATCGAAGGACATGCTCTGGCCTTCACCCGTGATGGTATAGATGTAACTGCAGAACTGCTAAGGGGTGCTGGAGAAACGCTCCGCATTGCAATCAATGCGGAGGTCGATGGTGCTATTCTGCAGAGCCGCAGCCCATCCTGCGGCAAAGGTGTTATATATGATGGTACTTTTACGGGCAAATTTATAAAGGGGGATGGGGTGACCTCAGCCCTGCTTAAACAACACGGGTTTCCAGTATGGAACGAACAGGAATATTTGCGTGAAAAAGGAGTGTGTAGCAGCGTTGAAAGCAGTTAGTCTCTTTTCAGGCGGTCTTGATTCACAACTTGCCGTCTGTCTTATTAAAGAACAGGGTATTGATGTTGCAGCAGTCAATTTTACAACCCCTTTTTTTGGAGCTGATGCACATATCCGTCAAGCTGCCGGCCAATTAGGCATAGAGTATCATGAAATAGATATCGGCTCCATATACTTGGATGTATTGAAGAATCCAGTCTATGGCTATGGGAAAAATTTTAACCCCTGTATAGATTGTCATGCCTTTATGTTAAAGAATGCCAGAATCTTCATGGAGGAAATTGGGGCCAGCTTTCTGATTACCGGTGAGGTTGTGGGGCAAAGGCCCATGAGCCAAAATAAGTCTTCTCTCAAGGCGGTGGAAAAGCTTTCCGGTTGTAAAGGATTGATTTTGCGACCGTTATCAGCCCAGATCCTGGATCCGACCATTCCCGAGCTAGAAGGTTGGGTTGATCGCAGTCTGCTCCTGGATATCAGTGGTAGAGGCCGTACTCGTCAGATGCAACTGGCCGAACATTATGGAATCAAAGACTATCCAACTCCCGCCGGGGGGTGTTTATTGACTCAAGAGAACTACTCGAAGAGACTTCGTAAAATGCTCTCTTTAAAACCTGATGCGGAAGTTATCGAAATGGAGCTTTTAAAGTTAGGCAGACATTTTTATATTAATGATGGGGTGTTGCTGGTAGTGGGCAGAAATCATACTGAAAACCAGCGGCTTAGCAGCCTGGCCGTAGCCGATGATTACCTGCTCAAGGTAAATGATAGACCTGGACCGCTTGGTCTGGTTCGTGCTTTAAGCCCTGATAAGATAGTAAATCTAGAATTAGCTGCAGCCATAGTTGGTCGTTATAGCGACGCTCGGGAATTACCCCTGGCATCGATGGTAGTTAATCGCCCTGGCAGTGAACAAATCACCCATCTTGCAGTGCGTCCCCTGTTGCCTTCCGAAGTGCCCGCTATGGTATAATAGCTGTTGCTGCCAGGACTGCCCCCTGGCAGCACTAATATTTAAATACCTCGAAATCAAGCTGGTTGAATATGGCCTGATAGCCATCCTGAGTCGGATGCCCTCCATCAGCCAACAGCAATTCTGTGCGGATTTGGCCATTGCTGTCAAAAAAGGCTGCCGCGAAATCTATAACCGGTATATCGTTTTGGGAGGCATAATTCTTGATCCAACTGCGTATGCGGGTCAGCAGTCTTTCGACTTCTGGATCATCAACCCCGGTCGGGGTTCCCAGGATTACTTTTATCCCTTCTGCCCCAGCCTTTTCTGCCATAGTTTTTAAGTTTAATGTAATGCGATCAAAACTCTCCCGCCACATTATATCATTGATCCCTCCCATGATAATTACATGGGAGGGATTATATTTAAGTACAGCTCGATCAAAACGTCTTAACATATCAGAGGTGGTGTTACCGTTGATACCCTGATTAATGAATTCACCCTCTAGTGCATCATCCAGCATACGGACCCACGAATACTCGGGCCCAAATGGAAATCCCCAGGTAATGCTGTCCCCCAGACACACTACTTTCAAATTCGTTGCTTGCAAGTTACTGCATCCTCCTGTTTATTCAGTAGTAATTTCTTCGAGTTTTTTGATGGTATCGTTCAATTTATTAATATTATCCCCATATCCGGACCAATCACCTGATTTGAGACTTTCGTTGGCTTGCTCATAGTACTGTCGGGCGGTTTTGGCCAGTTCTGATACGGTAATCCCGGGAGCAGACGTATCTGGTGATGGGGTTGTTGGGGCGGACACTGAAGGTTCCCCCTCGCCAAATAGAGCAATTAGTGCTTTATCCAGCGTTTCCTCCATGACTACCTTATTGCCATAGGCAGCTATTATTCTCTTTAACTCAGGCATTACACTAGTTTTAGCCTGCAGATAAAGTGGTTCTATATACAAAATAGAATTGTTGATAGGTATAACCAAAAGATTGCCCCTTAGTGTACTCGATCCCTTCTGATCCCATAAGGTAAGCTGTCTGGATATTTCAGTATCCTGATTTATCCGCGACTCAATTTGCATAGGTCCATATACGGTTTCCTGTTTAGGGAAGTGGTAGACTAGTTTATTGCCGTAGTTTTCTCCATCCATCCGGGCACACATCCAGGCTATCATGTTAGGCCTTCCATTAGGGGTATAGGGCAGCATTAGGATATATTCCGCCTCAGCTTCCCCTGGTAAACGCATAATAATGTAATAAGGTTCAATGGGGTTTTCAGCACCTCCTACCAATTCAGCAGGTATGACCCATATGTCTTCCTTATTGTAAAACGCACCCGGGTCGCTCATATGATAACTACGATATATTTCCGCCTGGATAGAAAATAAGTCCACTGGATACCTGATATGCTCCTTCAGACCATCTGGAATTTCCGTAATCGGTTTGTAGAGATTAGGAAATATTCTTTGATAGGTTTGGATTACCGGGTCTTCGGGATCGGAGACATAGAAACTCATCTCGCCCGTATAGGCATCACATACTACTTTTACTGCATTGCGAATATAATTGTTGCCGGCACTATCATAGGGTTGCGAGTAAGGATATTTGTCAGAGAAGGTATAGGCATCCAACATCCAGTATAATTTCCCATCATTGTTAACCACTATATAGGGATCATCATCGTAGCCCAGATAAGGTGCTACCTTTTTAGCTCTTGACACGATATTACGATTTATGAGTACCTGGCTGCTATTAGTAATATCAGAGGAAAGAATCATTTTATAATCCTTTAATACCCAGCTTAACATCAAGCGCCGCGCCCATGAGTTTATTTTAATACCATTATTGCCTTGATACTGAGTAAGAACGTTTTCATTTCCCATGGGGTAGTCAAACTCATCCTGTTTGGTATTAACCATTACGTAGTTGTCGGTCTTTTCTCCAAAATAAATTTCCGGTTTGGTAATCTGGATATCCGTAGCAAATTGAGGCGGTATATCTTTTATAAAGAACTGCGGAAAGCCTTCCTGAGCAATCTCAGTTACAGGACTCATTACCAGACCATAGCCGTGGGTAAACATGAGACGCTGGTTTACCCATGTTTTAGCCTGTTCAGGTGTTTGCTCAATTTCCCGGGCCGAGAGCATGACCTGACGATAGCGGCCATCTACTATATATCTATCAATGTCTACATCATTAAATACATAATAAGGGCGTAGTTCCTGTAAGCTTTTGTAGGTATCCCCCAGCGGTTGCCAATCCCACAACCGGATATTATTAATGGTAGCATCATTATTCTTAATATCATTCATGGTCAGCTTATAATCAATGTTAAAATCCTTACCTTCGACCTTATTAAGCTCATAAGCCTGGCGCGTAAACTGGATTCCTGTTTCTATATACTGTTTTTCCTTATTAAATTCGTTGGGCTGAACCACCAATTTTTGTATCACGGTAGGATAAATGCCACCTAAAACAAAAGCTACTATCAGCCAGGCACCGATGCTGTACAATATCCAGTTAAGCCTTTTCACAAAGATATTGATAAGAATAACGACCACCACCGCAAGTGCTATCACCATAAGCACCCGGTTGCTTAATAAACGAGCATATATATCTGTATAGGTCGCTCCATAAACCGCTCCCTGGCTTGAATACAGAATGTCAAAAGTAGCCAGCTTATATCCCCATGCTTTCAGGGCAAATATGGCAGCTATTAAAATTGCCAGGTGACCTTTAGCGAACGTAAAACGCTTCCAATCCATCATAAAAAGGTCAGCAGTTGCATTAATCAAATATACAAGTCCGACAAAAACGACAGTTAAAACAAGCAACAACATTAAGACACTATAAACAGAATGATAGAGGGATAGGTTAAAAAAATAAAATCCCAGATCCCGGCCAAAGACCGGGTCAGTTATACCAAAGGAAGCCTTATGGAAGAACTGCTGTACGACAATCCACTGATTCCCTAAAGTACTGCTGACCATATAGGCTCCGAATAGGCTGGCAGCCAGAAACACCCATTTTCTATTTTGACCCTGGAGAAAACGGGCCCAATTAGTCAGCTCGGGATTAAGATATATTATGTCCCGGCCCTCTTCAGTCATATCTGGTCTTTCCGCTTCCGGATGGTCATTTCGTTTGGTCAGGTAAAGATTTAACCAGAAAAATAGAAAGGAGACTAAAAACACCCCGATAACCAAGCCTACCTTGTTGATTATAGTAGTGCTGAAAACGCTTTCAAAGCTTACTGATTTATACCACAACCAGTCGACATAGTAAGCGGTCAAACTGGATATAGCTCCAAGCAGAATAACAATGACCAGGATTTTCAAAAATCCCTTGTTGGTTTGATTGTCCAATTTAAACTTCCCCCTATTATTAATATAGTTTGATAGTGAATTATTGGCTCTGCCACTATTTGCTTGTCCAATAATAATTCTCAGAATATCACTCTCACCATAGGCCCATCAAATGATAATTTGCGATATAAACAGTTACTTATACCGTCGTGATCCAATGAGCACCACATGTGTTTAGTGTCTAAACATATGTAAACCACGATAAATAAGTCTATATTTACCGAACTTCATGAGCATTATTTTGACCTGCGCGACATTTTTTGCATTCCCAACCGCACAATTTTTTCCACCAGTTCTTCAAATCCTACGCCAGCGGCCCGGGCTGCATCTGGTACCAAACTCATCTCAGTCATACCAGGAATAGTGTTAATTTCAAGAACAAACGGATTTCCTTCTTGATCAATAATATAATCCACTCTCGCATATCCCAGGCAATTTAGCGACTTGTATGCTCTTTGGCTAAGTTCGGCAATCTTATTCTGTATATCCTCGTTAACCCTGGCTGGAATGATGTGATTGCACATACCAGGAGTATATTTTGATTCAAAATCATAAAACTCGTTGGTCGATGTTATTTCTATTAGAGGCAGAACCTCTGTTGTTTCATTGCCAATAACGGTTGAGGTTACCTCGGTGCCATCAATGAATTTCTCGGCCAGAACCTCAGGGTCATAGGCAAAAGCGGCTTCGATTGCTTTTAGAACATTTTTTTCTTCCTGTACAATATAGGTTCCTATGCTTGAACCCTGGGTAGCAGCTTTAATCACCATCGGCAACCCGATTCTATTCAATAAAGACTGAACATCCTGAGAGGAATCGAACTCACTCTTATGCAAAATCAGGAATGGCGCGGTAGGGATTCCTTCATAGGTCAACAGTTTCTTGGTTAGTACTTTATTGATACCAATAGCGCTGCTGGCTACCCCCGAGCCGGTATAAGGTATATCTAATATCTCCAGTAATCCCTGGACAGTACCATCTTCTCCATCCTTTCCATGCAGTGCTATGAATACCAAATCAGGATTATAATTTATTATATTTTGTATTGAAATGACCTTAAGATCCATAGCCTCGGCAGTGTACCCTAAGCTTCTTAAAGCTTTTAATACGGCCGCACCGCTTCTTAAGGAGACTTCTCGTTCCTCTGAAAAACCTCCCATTAGCACTAATATTTTCGGTTTATGCACTATTTAACCTCCCCAAGATGATATGTTTAATATGGATAATCATTTACTGAATTCTGAACATCTTAAGCATACAATTAAATAACTTTTGATTCAACCTGCATAATTATATTGAACGCCCTTCATATTTATGATAAAATGGGTTTTGCTGAGTTGAAAAAGTACAGGGGAGTAGCTCAATTGGAAGAGCATCGGTCTCCAAAACCGAGGGTCGCAGGTTCGAGCCCTGTCTCCCCTGCCATTACAAAGACCGAGAAGCCGGGATTTTATACTCCGGCTTTTTTTGTGCCCGTAAGCAATTTAGTTGGCTGATGGCCAGCCAACTATTGTCTTTAAATACGACCAAACGATGGAGGTAACTATAAAGGTTTGCCAAATAGTTTAACGTGAAATTATTCTCTCTCCCACTGAGATGTCGGAATATATGTGCCTTCCCGGGAAAGCCAGAGGTATATTCTCTTGGGCCAAAATATCCAGTATTTTAAAATTCACCTCTTCTTTTATGGCGAGGTATTCTTCCCAATCAGTTGTTTTGGTAAAAAAGTAGATTAGAATATCAAGGCTGTTAATGTTAATGTTCTCCAGGTAAACTAGTACCGTTTCGGGATGAATCTCTGGATGTACTTTGAGTATATTACGTATTTCTTGAATACACTTCTCAATTTTTGCCCTGGGACCAGCATAATCTATACTCAAGTTAAAGGTAACTCTGCGTTTACCCATCCGTGACCAGTTGGTAATAGGTTCATTGGCAAGGCTGGAATTAGGAACTGTAACCAGAGCATGAGCAAAGGTTCTAAAGCGAGTGCTGCGGAACGTGATTTCCTCAACAGTACCTTCTACACTGGGAGTCTGGACCCAGTCATCGATTGTAAAGGGCTTCTCCATTAGGATTACTATCCCCCCGAAAATATTGGCCAGTGCATCTTTCGCTGCCAGTGCAAAGGCCAATCCACCCAGGCCCAGACCGGCAATAAATCCGTTGACATCATAACCCCATTCGTGGGCTGCCAATACTATGGCCATGGCAATAATAACAAATTTTATCATCTTGGAGAATAGTGGTATTAATAGACTATCTAATTGGAATTTGGCTTTCAATTTCTCTGATAATACCGAATCGCTTCCGGTGATATTATTAGCGGTCCAAGCCAGTATAATAATAATAATTGTTCGAAAGCACCTGTGCAGAAATGAATCCATGGCCAGTGACAGCGGTAAATTTAACAGCGCTAGATAAATACCGACAACAAGAAGCAGCACCCTTATAGGTGGTCCTGTTGCCAGTATTAATTTGTTGTCAATGTTGGTTTCTGTTCGGGAGGTATATTTTAACATGGTCGGTAATATATAACTACTGAATATAATGCTCAAGATCCAGAAGGCAGTCAAAATAACTACGGATCCAAAGGCGGTCCGATATAACAGCTCATCTATTATATTAATGTAATCAGCCAACCGGGTTAATATCCCCAATATTATTCACTCCTTGATACTGATGCTAACATTTTACAGCTTCTCAGGCGATGAAGAAACTATTTTGAACCACCCCTGAATGAATTCAGAGGAATGGGCGCTTAACGAGTTTCAATATTGTTTAAAAAGCCCGCTCAATCAACGTACAATGTACGCATCAATCACGGGCTTTCTCCTGCTTGGGCCTTCGCTCCTGTCATTAACCCGGCAACTGGCCTGTCTATTTATCTTTTTCTTCTTTTTCTTGCCTGGCTTTGGCTATGATTTTTTCAGCATCTTGAGCCGGGACCTCTTCATAATGATCCATCTCCATACGGAATTTACCTCGTCCCTGGGTAATGGATTTGAGGTCAATTGTATAGCGGCTCATTTCAGCCAGCGGTGCCTGGGCTTTCACTATTTGCTTTTTGCCCGCAGGTTCCATGCCCATTACTCTGCCTCGCTTACTGTTCAGGTCACCTATTATATCCCCCATGTAGGCATCGGGTATCTCTACTTCAACATTAACAATAGGTTCTAAAAGCACTGGCTTGGCAGTTTCTACACCCTTTTTAAAGGCGAGCTTGGCAGCCATTTTAAATGCCATTTCCGAGGAGTCCACGGAATGATATGAGCCATCGTAGAGGGTCGCTTTTATTCTGGTAACAGGATAACCGGCTAAAACACCCTCGTCCAAAGCTTCCATTAATCCTTTTTCAACCGCCGGGAAGTAGTTGCGCGGAACTGACCCACCAAATACGTTTTCTTCAAATTTAAAATCTTCTTCATCATTGGGTTCGAATTTAATCCAGACATGTCCGTATTGACCATGACCTCCACTCTGCTTCTTGTGTTTACCTTCGACTTCCACAGTGGCTTTAATTGTTTCCCGGTAAGGGATCCGCATTTCCTTGGTAATAACGTCCACTCCAAACTTGCGGGATAGCTTGTCAATAATAATATCCATATGGGTATCCCCCATAGTTTTCATTATAGTTTGGTGGGT
>JBAYYO010000005.1:0-24144 GCA_041672985.1 Syntrophomonas sp.
GGAGGCGATGGAGAATAAAATCGAGAACAGGGTCACGTTGTTTGAAAATAGGACAAACACTTCGGTGACCGCCTGTATCATAATGGGACAGCGAGGCCGAATTGACATCTGCATGAGCAGGAATAGAAGAAACACCCGCAAGAAGACCAGAGATTTAGCGGTAGGAAAACACCGATTCATTTCGATTATAAAGAAACAGTTGGCGAATTTATAATCGGAAAAAATTATACTGGCATGTTTATTGCTTTTAAATTAATTGTAGACTGCCATGTACCTATTAAATTAATGCAGAAAGGGAGGAAAAATATGCTTGGGAAGACTGTAAAGGAAATAAATGTTAATGACACGGGCAGTTTCACCAAAAGTGTGACTGAATATGATGTCTATTCTTTCGCGGGTGTTACTGGAGACATGAATCCAGTTCATATAAACAAAGAGTTTGCGGGTGAAAGTGTTTTTGGTGAGCGAATCGTCCATGGTATATTATCGATCGGATTTATATCCAACGTACTGGGGACTCAAATCCCTGGCCCGGGAGCTATTTATCTCAAACAGGAATGCAGTTTCTTAAGACCAGTTTTTATTGGTGATACGATAACGGCCAATGTAGAAGTAACTCGTAAGGATGAGGGAAAAAACCGGGTGTGGCTGCACACCTATTGTACCAACCAGAGGCAGGAAGTTGTAATAGATGGGGAAGCAATTATGATGCCGAGAAAGGATGCTTAACCCAATAGATCATGCTACAAGACTTGTATGCGGTTTAAAAGACTCTATTGTGACTAATGAGGTAAATCCTAGATGCGATTAACGCAGTTAAAGTCAGGCCGTGGATAGGCGGCCCAAGGAAAATCAGTCACATCATACTAGAAACTTATTGAAATCAGGAAAGGAGGTGTAAGAAAGTGGATTACACATTTAACACTATCAAATGCGATCTGGAAGATAACATTATGCTGGTGACTATCAATCGTCCCGAAGTGATGAACGCTTTAAATGAAGAAGTCTTCCGCGAATTAGAAACAGCATTTACCAGGATGCGGAAGGACCAGGATATCAAGGTAGTAGTGATTACTGGTGCAGGAGAGAAGTCTTTTGCCGCAGGTACGGATATTACCAACATGGCAAAATTCCCCCTAGTTGAAGCCCGACGTTTTGCGGGCGAGATAGTGTTTGGAGGCCAGCAAGCGATTGCCGACTACCCGCGGCCTGTGATAGCTGCCATTAACGGTTTTTGTTTTGGCGGCGGGTGTGAAATCGCTATGTGCTGTGATATCCGGGTAGCCTCTGAAAAGGCTAAATTCGGCCAACTGGAGATTAATGTGGGAATTATTCCCGGTGGTGGTGGAACCCAGAGACTGCAGAGGTTAATAGGTATCGGATTAACTAAGGAGATGGTCTATAGCGGTCAGATTATTAATGGACAAAGAGCTTATGAAATCGGTCTGGTTAATCATGTAGTACCTCATGAACAGGTTCTGGAAAAAGCTATGGAGATAGCAAAGACCATAAATCAAAAATCGGGTTTCATACTAGAACTGGCCAAATCAGCCATTAACAAAGGCTCTGATGTAGATCTGGAAACAGGCCTAAAGACTGAGATTGAGCTGTTCGCAGAATGTTTTGCGACCCCTGACCAAAAAGAAGGTATGGCAGCATTCATTGAAAAGAGGAAAGCTAAATTTACCTTGTAGATTAATTGAGATTACAAAACGATCAATATTGACCAAACAAAAAATGAAAAGGTGGTTTGAAAATGGATGTGAAAACAATAGCAGTCATTGGAGCAGGTGCCATGGGCGCTGGCATAGCCCAGGTAAGTGCAGTCGCTGGATACAATGTTGTTTTAAACGATATTGCCGAGGCTCCCTTACAAAAAGGCTTGGGCATTGTCAGCAAAAGTTTGAACAAAATGGTCAGCAAAGACAAGATGACTCAAGATGCAATGGATGCTGCTATGGCGTGTATTAAAACTACTACCAGTATGGAAGAAGCCTGTAAAGAAGCAGACTTGGTTGTAGAATGTGTATTTGAAAATCTGGAGCTGAAAAAGAAGATTTTCGCAGATTTTGAAAAGTTCTGCAAACCCGAAGCTATTTTAGGAACCAATACTTCAGCAATTCCAGTTACAGAGATTGCCAGTGCAACTACCCGGGGAGACAAAGTAATAGGCATTCACTTCATGAATCCAGTTCCTCTGATGAAGGGCGTAGAAATAATTAAGGGACAGCTTACCAGTGAAGAAACTATGGCAACTACTCTTGCTTATGTAGAGAAAATCGGCAAAGAATCAGCGATAGCAGTGGACTTCGCAGGCTTCATAGTAAGCAGGCTGTTGGATGTGTTAATGAATGAAGCGGTAAAACTGGTTCAAGAAGGTAACTTACCCGAAGACATCGATAAAGCTATGAAACTGTGCGCCGGGCATCCCATGGGGCCCTGCAAATTGTTGGACCTGGTTGGGGCAGAGATCGCCATGCATGGCATGGAAACCATGGAAAGAGACTTTGGCGATAGATATAAACCACATCCATTACTGAAGAAGAGAGTTTTAGCCGGGTTATTGGGAATGAAGAGCGGTAAAGGTTTCTACGACTACCAATAATGTCAAACAACTATATTAATGAGAGGAGAATGATCTAGGTGAGAACAAATAAAGAAATGTTTGATCTAAAAGGACAAGTGGCTATTGTAACCGGTGGAGCAGCAGGCATAGGTGTACAAATGGCATACGCACTTGGAGAAGCAGGCGCCGATCTGGTTATTGCAGCCAGGAAACTAGACAGGTGTAAAGAGGCTGCCGCAAAAATGGAAGCCGAACTAGGGGTGAGAGTCTTACCGGCCAGGGTTGATGTTAGTAAACCTGAAGAAATTGATGCCTTCTATGATACGGTAATGAAGGAATATGGCCGGGTAGATATCCTGGTAAATAATTCAGGAGCTACATGGGGAGCACCTTCTCTGGAATTTCCACTTAACGGGTGGAATAAAGTAATTAATACGAATCTTACCGGATCATGGCTTATGGCACAGAAAGCCGGGCAGATAATGGCCAAGCAAAAATACGGAAGAGTTATTAACCTGGCTTCACTGGCGGCATTTGTAGGGGCGCCGGCTGAAATTATGGACGCAGTTGCTTATCAGGCAAGTAAGGCAGCCTTGGCTGGATTAACGAAGGATCTGGCCGTTAAGTGGGCAGAACATAACATTACTGTTAATGCAATTGCTCCGGGCTGGTTCCCGACCAATATGACCAATGGAACCCTTGATAAGAGTGAAGAAATTATGTTGGATTGCATTCCCATGCGTCGTTTCGGTACTGATGATGAGCTAAAAGCAGCTACACTATTCCTTGCTTCACCCGGAGCAAGTTACTGTACTGGTGTGGTGTTAAGCGTTGACGGCGGCTGGGTAGCCCAATAGTAATTGTATGGTTGTAAAAACATATTTGAAGGAGTGTTAGAAAGATGACCTTTAAAAAGAAAAAAGATGACATTGTTTGCGTGAGTGCAGTTAGAACACCTTATGGCCGTTTTGGTGGTTCCATGAAAGATATTGATATTTATGATCTGGGTGCCATTCCTATGAAGAATGCCATGGAAAGAATCAATCTGGATCCCAAATTTATTGACGAAGTATGGTTTGGTAACGGTGATACCACTAACTGTAAAGATCCTTTTACCCCGGTAGTTGCCCGTCAGACCATGATTAAAGCTGGAATTTCACCTGAAACTCCGTCCTTAGCTTTCGATCAGGCTTGTACTTCAGCCATGGCTTCGGTTCATTATGGAACCAGAAGCATCCGTTTGGGAGCAGCTAAAATAGTCATGACCGGCGGATCAACCAGCTTTAGCACCGTACCCTTCCTGCTCCGTGGGCTTAGATGGGAAGGCAAAAAGCACAGCTCGTTCCCCGTGGAAGATCCGATTATACCCCTGGGATATAAAGACTATGCACCAGTAGCAGTTGACTCGGGTAATGTTGCCTTGGAATATGGCGTATCCAGAGAAGAACAGGATGAACTGGCCGTTAGCAGTCATAAGAGATATGGTGAAGCTTGGGCACGCGGTTTCTTCAAATCTGAAATGGTTCCCTTGGAATTAGTTAAGAAAGATAAAAAGGGGAACGTTGTCTCCAGTAAAGTACTTGACCAGGATGAACAATATCGCGCTGACGTTTCCATTGCAGGCTTGGCTAAATTAAAACCCATGTTTGGCAACCCGACCTGCACTGCCGGAAATTCCCCGGGCATGAATGACGGTGCTACCGCCCAGATCTTCACTACCAGAGAAAATGCTGAAAAGCTTGGTCTGCCTATTGTTTATACCCTGGTAGCAACTTCCGCCATTGCCCTGCAACCCAGAATTATGCCTGTATCACCGGCATTTGCAATTAAGAAATGCCTGGATGATGCTAATTTAACTATTGATGATATGAAATTCATCGAAATTAATGAAGCATTTGCCTGTGTTCCGCTGGTTTCCTGTAAATTGCTCTCCAATGATAGATGGCTGAAGAGCGACTATCAAGCTATGGTCAAAGAGGTTTCCACGAAACCAATCCTTGATAATGACCCGGTTAAATATGAGGAGTTAAAGAAAAACAAACTGAACCTCAATGGCAGTGCTATTGCCATTGGTCATCCCAATTGCTCCAGCGGAGCCCGCATTATGATGACAGCTGCTTATAACCTGAAAGAAAATGGCGGCGGTTACGCAGCTTCGGCAATATGCGGTGGTTTGACTCAGGGTGCTGGTTCAATCATCTGGGTAGAGTAAAAACCTCTAATACATTAGTTCCGATGGGGAAATTCTGCTCACGTTCAGAGTTTCCCCACCTCCTCCTTGGTAGAGATTAGTAGTATGGTTCTGCGGCATGTGCGATATGTGGAGGATTAACTCAAGGTACGGGATCAATCACTGGGGTTTAATAGATAGATTTAGAGTAAGCACGCCATTTCACCATTATTACTATTTATATTTTGGAGTAAAATGGCCAAGTATTTCACTCATACATTAGAATCGTAAGAAAACAAATAATCAGGAGGTATTAAATATGGGTCAGATAAAGATTCTCGAAGGCGTTAAAATTGTAGATTTAACCAGAGTATATACCGGACCATATTGTGGACAAATACTGGCCGATATGGGCGCAGATATAGTAAAAATAGAAGATGCCGGACCCAACAGTAATGAAAGAAGTTGGCCGCCATTTGCCGAGGGAACCGAAGAAGCAACCTATTTTATCGGTCTCAATCGCGGCAAGAGAAGTATTGAGTTAAATCTAAAAGAAGAAAAGGCCAGACAAATAGTTTATGATCTGGTTAAAAACGCCGATATTGTGATGGAAAATTTCGCACCTGGAGTAGCCAATAAATTAAAGGTTGGTTATGAAGAGTGTAAAGCAGTTAAACCCGATATTATCTATCTGTCCACATCAGCTTTCGGTCAGTACGGACCATTAAGCAAACTGCCTGGATATGATATGCTGGCGCAGGCTATGGGCGGATTGATGAGTATCACTGGATACCCGGACATGCCCTTGAGAGTAGGTTCTTCTCTGGGCGATGCCATTGCCGGATTATATGCATGTATTGCTGCATTGGGATCTCTTCATTATAGAGGTCTGACCGGAGAAGGTCAGTATGTTGATATATCATTGGTAGATTGCATATTCACTTGCCTGGAGAATAATGTACCGGCATATACGATTGCCGGCCGGACACCACAAAGAATGGGTTCCAGACATCCGGACGGCGGCCCGTATGATGTTTATGTGTGCAAAGATGGTTATGTAGGTGTAGTTGCTTCCAATGAGAAATTATGGGGCAATATGTGCGGCGCTATGGGCGTGCCGGAAATGGCCAAAGATCCTAAATTCAACAGCAATGTAGCCAGACTTGAAAATATTGAGGAAATGACTGCATTTATTAATAACTGGATGAAAGATTACACCGTCGACGAAATGGTGAAGATATTACGCGACGTCCGGGTAGCGGTGGCCCCCATTTTGGAAGTACCGCAAATCTGTGAAAGTGAAAATACCAAAGTTCGCCACATGTTGTTGGAATATGATCACGCAACTGCTGGCAAGGTCAAAGTACCTGGCAATCCTCTTAAGTTTAGTGCTTACGAAGCTATTGCTGAGTTACCTCCCCCATTTAAAGGTCAGCACACAACAGACATATTAAAAGAACTGGGATACAATGACGCTGATATTGCCAAGCTTTTGGAAGCTGGCGTAATTGGAGACGGCTACATTACCAGAGCTAAAAAGAAATAGTCAAAAAAATTCGGTTTGCAACTGAAATAGTTTATGGAGGCGAAATGTTGTGATTAGTTTTGAACTTACCGATGAACAAAGAGAAATGCAGACTATGGTCCGTAAGTTTGTGAAAAATGAGATAATCCCAGTGGCAGAGGAATACGATAGGGAAAGCAAAATGCCGTGGCCGATTATTGAAAAGGCATTTGAGATTGGATTATGGAACTTTAACCTGCCCACCAAATACGGCGGATTAGATCTGGACCATGTTACTGAAGCCATCCTAATAGAGGAACTATCTTATGGGTGTTTAGGAATAAGCGGAGCATGGGATGGAAATACGCTGGCAATGACCCCCATCCTGCTGGCGGGCACAGAAGAACAAAAAGACAGATGGCTGCCTCAATTTGCAGAGAAACCCACATTAGCAGCCTTTTGTTTGACTGAACCCAGTGCAGGTTCGGATGCAGGCGGCATGCTGACCAAAGCGGAGAAGGTTGGCGATGAATATATTATTAATGGCACCAAGTGCTTTATAACCCACGGTGGTATTTCCAAAATGAATACAGTATTTGCTAAGCTAAAAGGTGACAAGAGGATCAGTGCGTTTTTAGTAGATGGCGATACACCGGGTATTTCCATGGGCAAAGTCGAGGACAAGCTGGGTGACCGTGCTTCTCACATAGCAGAAGTAATCTTTGAAGACGTAAGAGTACCAGCCAAAGACCTCTTAGGCAAAGAAGGTAAAGGCTTCAATATTGCTATGCAGACTTTGGATCGTACCAGAATGAGTATAGGTGCGGCAGCCGTTGGGGTAGCACGCCGGGGCTTAGAAGAGTCCATAGAATATGCCAAAATTAGGAAGCAATTTGGCAAACCTATCGGGCAGCATCAGGCTATAGGCTTTATGCTGGCTGATATGGCTACTAAGGTTGAAGCAGCTCGTTGCTTGGTATTGTTGGCCGCATCAGAGATAGATGCTGGCAGGGTAGACTCCAAGTATGGGGCCATGTGTAAATTGTATGCCGGGGATATAGCTAATGAAGTAGCCATTGATGCTGTTCAAATTCATGGCGGCTATGGCTATATGAAGGATTATCCGGTTGAAAAGCTTATGAGAGATGCCAAGATACTTCAGATATACGAAGGAACGCAGCAGGTTCAGAGAATGGTAATTGCCGGAAGTATATTGGCTGATTAATCTCCATAGGACCACTTCGAGTCGAGGTTGCAAAGAATGCATAACTGTCAGCTTATTCAATCTAGTATGCATTCGATGCAAATCTCGCAGATTAAAACACTGTTATTCACGGGAGGTGAGCGATACGATGTTCCCAATATTAAAAAAAGTAGTATGGGCACCTGATATAAAGCAATTTACGATCAATGCTCCTGATATAGCACGAAAGGCTCAACCGGGCGAGTTTGTGATGTTACGAATTGATGATAATGGTGAGAGAATCCCTCTAACTATTGTAGATTTTGACCCAAATGGGGGAACCATTACGCTAGTTTTCAAGGAATCCGGGAGATCAACATTAGAACTAGGAAAATTGGAACAAGGTGATTGCATTCTGGATTTAGTTGGACCATTGGGGAAAGCATCTAAGATCACAAAACTAGGAAGAGTGATTTGTATAGGCGGCGGAGTGCACGCTGCTTCAATATATCCGATAGCGCGGGCATTGAAAAACATCGGGAACGAAGTAATTTCGATTATCGGTGCAGACAATAAAAAACGTTTAATTTTTAGCAATGAAATGAAGGAAATTAGCGACGCAATCTATATTGCTACTGAGGATGGATCTGAAGGGCAAAAAGGGCTCGCCAGCGATCTACTTAAACAACTTCTTGAAAAAGAAACAGAAGTCGATATGGTTACGGTCATAGGATCTCTCGCTATGATGAGGGAAGTATCTGAAATCACCAGACCATATAAAATACCCACAAGGGTAAGCTTACATACGACCATGGTTGATGGTATCGGCCTATGTGGGTCATGTAGAGTTTCTATCGGCAATGAGATTAAATTTGCTTGCGTTGATGGTCCAGAATTTGATGGCCATTTGGTTGATTGGAACACAGCTCAGCAAAGAGCCAAAGCTTATATGGCTGAAGAACAGTTGGCAATCGGGAAATTTCATTCCGGAGGTGGATGTCATTGTCACAAGTAAAAGAAACTAAAAAAATACCTCCTCGGGTAGAAATGCCAGTAATAAGGCCTGATATAAGAATTCATACTTTTGATGAAGTTGCCTTGGGTTTTAGTGAAGAACAGGCGCTGGTGGAAGCGTCCAGGTGTTTGCAATGTAAAAAGCCCAAGTGTGTAGAGAGCTGCCCTGTTAACGTAGACATACCAGGATTTATTAGTCTTATTAAACAACAAGAATATCAAAAGGCGCTGGACAAGATCAGGGAACGAAATTGTCTTCCGGGTATTTGCGGACGGGTTTGCCCTCAGGAAGATCTGTGTGAAGGGGCATGTATTCAGGGGAAAAAGAATCAGCCTGTAGCTATCGGGGCCTTGCAGAGGTTTGTTGCAGATTGGGAGTTAAGTAACGGAAAGGGATGCCAAAATAATCCGGAAATCAAACCAACGGGGAAGAAAGTAGCCATAATTGGTTCAGGCCCCGCCGGGCTTGCAGCAGCTAATGATCTGGCGCTAATGGGACATCAGGTAACCATAATGGAGGCATTGCACATTGCTGGAGGAGTTATGGTATATGGAATTCCGGAATACAGACTGCCTAACACTATTATCCAGCAAGAGATTGATTATATTAAGAAACTGGGAGTAGAGCTCAAAACCAATATGGTAGTAGGTAAAACGGATAGTGTTAATGAACTCCTTCATGATTATGATGCGGTATTTGTCGGCGCAGGGGCTGGATTGCCATGGTTTATGGAGATCCCTGGGGAAACCCTGAATGGTGTTTACTCGTCAAACGAGTTTCTAATGAGAGTAAACTTAATGAATGGATACCGGCCGGATAATGATGTGGCCCCGATCCATATCGGAGAAAGAGTAGCTATTATTGGCGGCGGAAATGTGGCTATGGACTGTGCCCGGACTGCTTTGCGCCTGGGTGGGAAGGAAACGAACATAATCTATCGCAGGTCCGAAGTAGAAATGCCTGCCTGCAAGGAAGAATTAACCCAGGCTTTAGAAGAAGGGGTTAAATTTACCTGGTTGACCAGTCCAATTGAAGTCAGGGGAGACGAAAACGGATGGGTAAAGAGTATTATCTGCCGGCGGTATGAGCTGGGCGAACCTGATGCATCCGGTCGAAGAAGACCTATTGCAATACCGGGTTCGGAACACGAAATAGAAATCGATACCGTAGTAATGGCCATTGGGCAAGGTGCTAATATGTTGTTTGCTAATGATTTGCCAGATTTGGAAACCAGTAAGAATGGAAATATTGCCGTCGATGAGACAACCGGGAAGACAAGTAAACCAGGGATCTTTGCAGGTGGTGATATAGTAACGGGAGCCGCGACTGTAGTTCAGGCAATCAAAGGGGGACAAAAGGCAGCACGTGCTATTAACGATTATCTTGTGGGATTTGAAAAGGGCAATTAATATCACCTCTGATATTAGCGGCAGAATGTAGGGGCGGTAATGTAAAACAGGTTGTATCAGTATAGATGGCTGGGAATAATATTTTGAGGAGGCGAAAATTATGTTTAAGAAAATATTGGTGCCGGTTGATGGTTCAGATAGTTCAGTAACAGCTGCTAAAGTGGGTGCTGAACTGGCCATGAAAAACGAAGGTAGCCTAAAGCTGTTGTATGTAGTACGACAGTACCTGGCTCAAGATGCACCGGTGGGTGCCGTAGAACTGGGCAAAGCAGTGCTGGAAAAAATGCATGAATTAATAGCATCATCAGACCTGGCTGTTGAAACTGAAATGGCATATGGAAATCCTGCCAGCGTTATAGTATTTACTGCCAATAAAGGGGAATATGATCTGATTGTAATGGGAAGCCGCGGGATTGGGGGACTGACCGGGTCACTAATTGGCAGCGTAAGTCAGAGCGTAAGCAATCTGGCCAATTGTCCCGTCCTTTTGACCAGGTTGAGCAAGAATGTCGCAGAGGAACACAAAATAATCAAATCCATTCCCACTGATTATAATATATATCTGTAAGCTGCAGATTAGCAAATTGTAGAAAATAACAATTTCGGTATAGCAAAATTGTATAGGACAGCTAATTGAAAACCCAGGGTTTAGGCCCTGGGTTTTGTTGTGAAGTACACTAAAGCTTCTTCCGGGTACTTGCGAACTGGTTTTTCCTGAGGATAATCTATGCGAAAAATATGTATTCAGGAAAAAGAATCAGCCTATAACATTTGGGTGTATGTAGAGGCTTATAGCATAAAATTGCGATGGGGAGTGAAACAATAACAATAGTAAATTGTCCTAAATTAATGCAGGAAGAACGATACAAACGGTTAAAGTCCAAGGTGGTTTTGTTCTTATTTACTCCCCCAGAAATCACGAGTAAAATAAGCGATGTCAGCCAAAAGGCCGCGGAGGCTTTATCAAGGATACAATATGTATTTTAAGCTTGGAGATGCCTCGCTGTAACAGGGTGGAACATCAGAAGCGTTCTGACAATGTGTCGGGATGGAACAATTGAAGTGTCCCAATGTGTAGCTGAATAGGACACTGACGATAAAGGAAAACATTCACAAGTATGATCTCCCTTTTCAAAAATTAAATAGACGAAATATTAGAATGTTTAATACGGTGCGGAACGGCATTAAAACCATAAGAGGCCTATTAGTTTCAAAAGTGACGGAGTTTTTCCTTATTTCAACCCTACCTGCTGGTACAGTTATTGCTTTATATAATAATAAGTACATTTAATAACGGGGCTGCTGTTGGTGCAAGCCCATTTAACCGGGGAAAGGGAAGGTGCGCAAGCCTATCTTTAAAACAGTTGGATGGGCATCCTGGGAAAACCGATCAGCATCAGCTCAGAAAACAATTTGTAGAGAAGGGGGGATTAGATTTTGTTTAATTAGTTCTTGCGCCTATTTACAAAAGAGGAGGAATGAAATTTGCAACCGAGTATTGGTCAACCTGCTGGTAAAAAGCGTTATTTTGTTGTATTCATGGTATCTTTGATGATAGCCATAAACTATCTGGACCGGACAAACTTTAGCGTCGCTACTCCAACGATAATGAAAGAATTTGGTATAACTGCTGCCCAAATGGGTATCTTGGGGTCAGCCTTCTTCTGGTCCTACACTTTGATTATGCTGCCTGTTGGTGGATTTATCAACAAGTTTGGCCCCAAATGGGCGATAACCGGTTCAGCCGCTGGCTGGGGTATAGTTACCATGTTGACAGGTGCAGCCTCAAGTTTTACTAGTTTTTTCGTGATTCGTATTTTACTAGGATTTACGGAAGCTCCGGGTTTTCCTGCCAGTGCGCGGGTAGTTTCGGTATGGACGCCGAAAAAGGAAAGGACTTTCTGTTCAGCCTGTTTTGACTGCTCTGCCAGATTAGGTTCAGCGTTTACACCTCCCCTGGTAGCATGGTTAATTGTTAATTGGGGATGGAGAACATCATTTGTAATCAGTGGTGCAATTGCGGTAGTATACGCAATCATATGGCATATGACCTACCATGAACCCGATGCTCATCCTACTATTACCAAAGAAGAGCTTGATTATATCCGCCAGGATGAGGTCATAACAGCCACAGGTCAAGTTGAAGTCAAACCTATTCCCATGTTGAAATTATTTATGTATCCCACCGTTCTTAAGATTGCCATAGCCTATGGCCTTTATTTGTACGTTTGGACTACCTTCAATGCCTGGATGCCTGCATATTTCACCCAGGCGCGGGGATTGAGTCTTTCAAAGATGGGTGTTGCAGCTATGATTCCGTATGCCACGGCAGTAGTATGTGAATTATTAGGCGGTGTCGTTTGGGATTTATGGCAGCGCAAAGGAGCCTCAGTAACGACAGTAAGAAGAACCGGTATGGCAACGGCCATGCTTGGTGCATCGGTGTTTATATTCCTGACCATGCAGGCTACGACTGCTACCGGGGCTATTTTGTGCCTCAGTCTTTTCATGGGCATATTTGCATTCGGAGCAGCCAATGTCTGGGCTATTCCTGGGGATATTGCCCCCTACGGACAGGCCGGCGGTGTAGGTGGAGTGTATAACTTCGTAGGCAATGCATGTGCTTCTTTAGCTCCTATAATTACCGGATTTTTTATCGGCTCAAAATTTGGCTATAACGGTGCTTTCACCGTATGCTGCATCATGGGTGTAATTGGAGCAATTCTGTTCGGTGTAAGCAAGTATGTGCGTCTGGAGCCTAAAACAACTTAAAAAAGATAATTTGATTAACCAAAAAAAAAAGGAGTAACGGTATGAATCTTAACGTTAGATTAGATGGAAAAGTTGCTATTGTAACCGGTTCAGCAATGGGAATCGGTCAGGGAATGGCACAGGGCCTTGCTTCCGTGGGGGCTACTGTCATTGTTGCTGATATAGCCGATGAGGCTGCTCAGAAGACCGCCCAGGATATTGTTGCCAGCGGTGGTAAAGCTGAGGCTTACCATTTAGATACAACTGACAGCTCGCAATATAATGCCCTGGTCGAATATCTGATGGAGAAATACGGAAAGATAGATATACTGGTAAATAATGCGGGCATTAACAGACGGAATCTTTGTGTAAATATGCCTGAAGAGGATTTTAGAAAAATAATTGATATCAACTTAGTTGGTGTTTGGATTGGTTGTAAGGCTGTAGCACCGGTAATGATAGCTCAAAAGAGCGGGAAGATAGTCAATACCTGTTCCATAATGGGCTATGCATCATTACCTGAACTATCCGCTTATTCAGCTTCCAAGGGTGGAGTGCTCCAGTTAACCAGAAACCTGGCTCTGGAACTAGTAGATCACAATATTCAGGTAAATGCGGTAGCACCAGCCTACATACTTACTGAAATGACTGAGAAACTGAAAAATAATCCTGTGATGTATGATGACCTGATCAGAAGAACGCCCATGAAGAGGTTTGGTACACTTGAGGAGATAGCGGGCCCCGTTGTTTTCTTATGTTCCGACTTAGCTAACTTCATGACCGGACATACAATGCCAGTTGACGGCGGTTGGTTGTGCTCGTAGAATATAGTTTAAAATAGAAACTGGGGGTATTCATTATGTTCAAGTGGTGGTTATTTGGCGGGGCGGTGGTGATTTCCATAGCGTGGACCTGGTATCGCGGAGACAAGCTCATGAAGGCTCGAGAAAGACTGTTAAAGGAAACTACCAGAATTGAAAACATTCCCGATGAGGATGTTTATAAACTGACCTACCATGGTGGTATTCCTAAAATACCTCAATCCCAAAAAATAAACATCGCTTTGACAGATGAATACGTTATTTTTTTCAATGATAAGGGAAAAAAGGAAAAGGTGTATTTTTCCAGTTGCCATAAAATAGAAAAGATCATAACCAGACACGATCCTGATTTGAAAGGGAAAAGTATTGTTTTGTGGGGGCCCTTGGTGGGATTATTCATGAAGGTCAAGTTTAGGTACTATATTGTAGTGGAATACAATGACTCGAACAATAACGCTAACAATATTTTATTGGAGTGCGAAGCAGAGAAGCACAAAGCATTATATGCGGCACTTAATAAGAGATTAAAGAATTTCAGGCGTGAGTTGAAATTGACTCCAAAATTAGGTTAATGATTCTTTTGGGTATAAGGATATTTAAGGAGGTAAGGAAATGGATTTTAAAGGACAAACCGTATTTGTTACCGGTGCTGCTTCAGGTATCGGTAAGGGAACTGCCCAGACATTTTTGGATAATGGCGCGAAAGTAGCAGCTATCGACCTTAACAAGGCTGGACTTGAGGCTTTTGTGGCAGAAAATGCCGACAAGGCTGATAGAATCCTGACAATTCCAGTCAATATTACTGATAGTGAGCAAGTTGATAAGGCTGTAGAAGAAGTAATCAAATGGTCAGGTCAGATAGATATCCTGATTAATTCAGCAGGACTGTATGTACAGGAGATGTTGACCGAAATGCCTAACGAATTATGGGATAGCCATATGAAGGTCAACCTATATGGTTCGTTTTACTGTACCCGGGCTATAGCTAGATACATGAAGGAAAGAAAATATGGCAAGATTATTTGCATGGCTTCTATTGCCGGAGAGCGTGGCTCAGTTGCTAACTGCCATTATACTACCACTAAGAGGGGTATTGAAGGCTTCTGCCGCAGTGCAGCCCTGGAACTAGCCCCCTACAATATTAATGTAAATTGTATTGCTCCGGGAATAATCATGACTCCGATATTTAGCGGAGCTATTTTAGAAGAACGTGGCGATGCCTGGTTGAAAGCTACTCCGTTGGGACGGTTTGGTCAGCCGAGCGATATTGCCAATGGGATGATGTTCCTGTGTTCGGAATATTCAAGTTTTATTACCGGATTTACCCTGGATATAAACGGCGGCATGTACATGCGGTAATCATGGAAGCTATTTTTCATAATAAGTCCTTTTATAAAGCGAAGAAAACACTATAACAGTGCCTTTTCTTCGCTTTAGCTGTATAAGACGTTCTGTCATTTGGAGGGAAAACATTGAAAAGCATTTTTAGTACTGCGGAAATAGGTACGATAAAAGTAAAAAATAGACTGATTGTGCCGGCAATGGTTATGGGTTTTTGCAATGCTGATGGAACAATTACCGATAGGTTTGTAGCCTATCATGCCGGAAAAGCACGGGGAGGCTGGGGTCTTATAATAACGGAAGACTACGCGGTTGATCCACGCGGTCTAGGTAATCTAAGGATACCGGGCCTATGGAATGATGAACAAGTCCAAGGGAATATCAGACTGACTGAAGAGGTTCATAAGTTGGGAGGGAAAATTGCTGCGCAGCTTTACCATGCCGGAAGGCAAACGAATTCAGGTATAATGGGAGCTCAACCGGTAGCCCCATCGCCGCTGCCCTGCCCCGTAATGCAGGAAATGCCACATGAATTGACAATTAATGAAATACAAGACCTGGTGGAAAAGTTTGGGGATAGTGCAAAAAGGGCTAAAGATGCCGGTTTTGATGGAGTAGAGATCCATGGAGGACATGGCTATTTAGTAGCACAGTTTATTTCGGCCTACTCCAACAAACGAACGGATGTTTATGGAGGTATTTTATTTAACCGCCTGCGCTTTGCAACAGAAATAATCGCCAATATCAAGAAAAAGGCCGGTGATAAATTTCCGGTCATTTTTAGATTGAGCGGAAAAGAAATGGTGCCGGGTGGTATGACCATCGAAGATAGTAAAGCTGCGGCCATGATACTGGAACAAGCTGGTGCTGATGCCATCCACGTTTCGGTGGGAACATATGGTTCCCGTTTCTTTATCATTCCACCTGCGGCTGTTGAGCATGGGTGGATCACAGATCTGGCTGCTGAAATAAAAAAGGTCGTTTCGATACCCGTCATTACTGTAGGTAGAATAAATGACCCTCTCATAGCCGAAGGAATCATAAGGTCTGGTAAGGCAGATTTCATAGCTATGGGGAGAGCTTCGCTGGCTGATCCGGATCTTCCCCGGAAAGCAGCCCGGGGTGATTTCGATGATATTATTCCCTGCATTGGATGTTTGCAGGGTTGCTGGGGAAAAAACTCCCGGGGCCGTTGTATATTGAATCCTCGCACTGGTAAAGAAAAACAAAACGCGATTATCCCTGCTAATAAAGTACGTAAAGTATTAATAGCCGGTGGAGGTCCGGGGGGAATGGAAACTGCCATTGTAGCAGCCAAAAGGGGACACGAGGTACATCTATATGAGAAAACTGGTAGTTTAGGCGGACAATTTAGTCTGGCTGCTGTTCCCCCTTCAAAAGGTGAAATTTCTTCGTTCATTGCCTGGCAGTCTTCACAACTGGTTAAATTGGGTGTAAAAGTTAATCTGGATACTGAATTAACTGAAGAAATAGTCTCGGCCGAACAGCCTGATGCGGTAGTGGTTGCGACCGGTTCCAGGCCGCTAATCCCTGATATCCCAGGTATAAATAGAAAAAACGTTGTGACCGCTCAGGATGTTCTGGCAGGTCAATCTGAGGTGGGCAGAAGGGTTATTGTGGCCGGAGGCGGTATGATCGGAGCAGAAACTGCCAGCTACCTGGCTAATCATGGTAAACAAGTAGCCATAATCGAAATGAGCTCCGTGGCAGCCGACGATGAAGAAGCAGCAGTCAAGTATTTTCTGATGGATGATTTGAAGAAAAATAATGTAAAAATCTATCTTAACGCAGTTGTGAAAACCATCGAAGAAGAGGGCGTGATAGCTTTCATTGACGATGAAGAGAAATTAATAGGCCCAGTAGATACGGTGGTATTAGCATTGGGGGTTGAATCAGTAAATATTTTAGGACTAAGACTGCAGGACAAGGTTGATGAATTGTATGTTATTGGTGATGCTCTTCAATGCAGAAAAGCTACTGAAGCTATAGAGGAAGGATATCATACTGGTTTGATGATTTAAGTAAAAACGGACCTTGAAGGATGATTCTTGAGGTTTAAATAAATTACATATAGAGAGTATAAAGCCAGCTTGATTAGAAGGTAGGAGAAGTTTGAAAGAAATTATTTCCTGAAGTTTTGGTGCTTGAGCGTTCGCGAAAGGAATGGAAATAAACATGAGTCTGTTTAAAACACGAACCCAAATATGTTTGACATGTAGTCAATTTAGTCTTTGTGCGGTGCACTGGGGTGCCGATTGCAAGCGGCAGGGAGGGAAAAAGATACCACGCATGAAGGCCATATCGATTGATGCCAGGTGGGACGCAGATAAGTCGAGGAAGCCCAATAAACCTGAAAGAGCAGAAGGGTTGGAAAAGCCTAATGAAACAGGTAGTCTAATTCTAAAGATGTATGAGCAGATCAAAACGAAGGTGATGCAGTGGTGAGTGCAACCTTGACGGACCTATCTTGTTATGGATAGGTCTGTTTTTTGGGCAGGTGGGAGCACCATGTTTTATACGATATAGCGAAAAAAGACTATATATGCAGTATAATATGATAAGGAAGCAATAGTAGCATGAAACTTGGCATTTATCCACACTGGTCTATATTACCTCTTACCCTGAAGAAGGATGGATAAAAGTGAAAGAACGGCTGAAAAATGTGCCTCTCCAACCGGGAGTGTATCTATACAAGGACCAGGCAGGCCGGGTAATATACGTAGGTAAGGCCCGGGTGCTGCGCAGCCGCATGCGTTCCTATTTCCAATCCCCGGAAGGTTTGCATCCCAAAGTCAAGGCCATGATGGCACGGGTAGCGGATTTCGACTATATTGTGACCGGGACGGAAGTAGAAGCCTTGATTTTGGAAAACAACCTGATCAAAGCTTATCAGCCCCGCTATAATATCGACCTGCGGGATGACAAGACCTACCCCTATCTGAAGATCACGGCCGAGAAATTTCCGCGTCTTTGCATTGTGAGGGAGAAAAAGGATAAAACCTCCCGCTACTATGGACCATATACCGAGGTGGGTTCATTACGGGAGACTATCAAGCTTATTACCGGGATCTTCCCCTTGCGGACCTGCAAAAGTATACGCAGCAACACTCGACCCTGTCTGAATTATGATTTGGGCAAATGTCTGGCTCCCTGTACCGGAGGGGTAAGCGTGGAGGAATATAAGCAGCTGGTGGATGGTATAACTGATTTCCTGGACGGAAATAATCATCAGTTGGCAGATAAAATAGCGGCCGAAATGAAACAGGCCGCGGATAATCTGGAGTTTGAAAAGGCCGCTCGGCTCCGGGATCAGGCTAATGCTATAAAAGTACTCAGTGAGAAACAGAAGGTCAGCCTGGATAGGCCCTATGAAATGGACATCATTGGGATGACGGGAGGGGAACAGCACAAACTGGGGTTGGTTTTCAAGCTGCGGGCGGGCAAGATCGTGGGTAAAGATACCTTCTGGCTCAAGAGGGTTATCGATGAAGATGAAGAGGAAGTGCTCGAGTTTTTCCTCAAGCAGTATTATGCGGAAAATCACGATATTCCCCCCCAGATATTGGTTAGTCTGCTCCCCCCAGATGTAGAATTATTGGAGAGCTGGTTAAAGGAAAAGGCCGGTTCACGCTGCAGAATCTTGATGCCGGGACGAGGGGAGAAAAGAAAACTGTTGGATATGGTAATGGAAAACGCCCGTTGGTTATGGGAAGAGAGGATGCAGGAAGAGAGCAGGAACAGCCAGATACTGCTGGAGCTAGCCCGGACCCTGCATCTGGAGGTGGTACCTGAGCGCATCGAGTGTTATGATGTTTCCCATCTGGCCGGGGAAGAAACAGTAGCCTCCATGGTAGTGGCAACCCAGGGCAAAGCTGATAAGAAGGCCTATCGGCGCTTTAAAATGAAAATTGACCAAAACGATGACTTTGCTTCGTTGAGTGAGACCCTGCGGCGGCGTTTCAATGCGGCCCGGCAGGGAAATCCGGCCTTTTTGCCCGAACCGGACCTTTTGTTGATAGATGGGGGATTGGGTCAGGTAAATGCTGTAAAAATGGTGCTGGACGAACTAAAGGTAGATATACCCATCATCGGACTGGCCAAGAAAAACGAAGAAATATTCCGAGTAGGGGTTAGGGAATCGTTAAAATTGTCGAGAAGAGATGAGGGATTGATGCTTTTGCAGCGCTTGCGAGACGAAGCCCATCGCTTCGCGGTGGAGTACAACCGCCAGCGCCGAGGGGGCAAACTAAGCAGGTCGGCTCTGGATGATATAGAAGGAATAGGTTTGAAACGTAAACAGGCCCTATTGCTGCACTTTGGTTCGGTGGCTCGAATAAAGACCGCCTCCCGGGAGGAACTCATGCAGGTGCAGGGCTTGAACCGCCCCACCGCAGACCGGGTTTATACCTTTTTCCACAGTACCGAATGAGTTTTGGAGATAGTTCTTCCCCTTCAAGTTGGACAATTCTAAAATCATGGATTCAAGGGGAACGCCCCCCAAACACATCGAAGGTGAAAATAAAATATATTTCCCGGGAAATAAATCGAATTTAGAATGAAAATTAATAGGATTTTAGGTTGAAATTGCTTATTATTATACTATAGGTATATTGCGAGGCTATCATTGCTATTTTAAAAAGATAGGAAAGGAGGGAGCGTCGATGCCAGGTTGGGTTGTACGTTGGTTACTAAATATACTGGCCATCTTGCTTACGGCAGCGCTTTTATCTGGTTTTGAGGTAAGCATTTGGGGTGCTATTGTTGGTTCTATAGTTTTAGGGGTTATAAATGCGGTAATCAGACCTCTGCTGATCATTTTAACCTTGCCCTTGAATATCGTTACCCTGGGTTTATTTACATTTGTGATCAATGGATTGATGCTATGGTTGACTTCAGTGACAGTCAAAGGTTTTAACATATATGGATTCTGGTGGGCTGTCTTAAGTGCCATCATTCTAAGTATAATGAGCTTTATAATCAGTCAGTTGGTGAGTGACAGGACGTTTAATTGGGGAAGATAATCAATCAGGTTATAAATAGGGGGGGCCGGGCTTAAGCTCGGCTCTTTGATAATAAGGAGGAAAAATGGCGATTAAATTGGTCGCCCTGGATTTGGATGATACTTTACTTGCCCCTAATTTGAGAATTTCCCAAGAAACTATCACATCAATTCAAAAGGTCCGTCAACAGAAAGTCGGAATAACTATTTCTACTGGCCGCATGTTCCTTTCAGCTCTTCCCTATGCTATGCAATTAGGTATAGATGTACCGCTTATAACTTATCAGGGGGCCCTGGTTAAGAATTCTCTTTCAGGTGAAGTATTGTACTACAAGCCGGTGCCGGGCGAACTGGCCCACGAAATCATGAATATCTTCAAAGACTGCGGGGTTCATTACCATAGTTATTTTGATGACCGTTTAGTAATGGAAAAGCTGTCTGCAGAAGGCAAGGCCTATTCCCTTTTAGCAGGGGTGGAAGCTACAGTTGTTAATGATCTGGCGGAGAGCCTGGAGACTAACGAGGCTATGAAGATTATGGCGATTTCCCCGAATGAGGGAAAAATCCTGGAATTGGAGCGCTGTCTGCAATCCAGCTATGCTGACAAACTTCATATCACGCGGTCCAAGCCTCATTTCTTGGAAGTCATGCACCCTGAAGCGGACAAGTCTAAAGCTCTGCAAGTAGTAGCACGCCATTATAAGATAGAGCGTGAGGAAGTACTGGCGATTGGCGACAGCTACAATGATATGGAAATGATTAAATGGGCCGGGGTGGGAGTGGCCATGGGCAACGCCGTTAAGGCCCTGCAAGAGACTGCAGATTTTATAACCGCCTCCAATTCAGAAGAAGGGGTTGCCCTGGCCCTGCACCGTTTCATACTGGATGCTGAGCCGCAGCCGGCAGCTAAATGAAGCTTGGGACGGGGAATAAATAAGGCGTAAAGGCATATATTCTGTTACGGTCATAATGATTTACCGATGGTTCAGGATGTGGATATTCTGCCTTCTCTAGATCCGGCAACTCCGGATAAAGCTTGTGCGGAGTGGTAAAAGCCAGGCTTTACCCGCTTCAATAATAGAAGGTACTAAACTGGGGGAAGATAGGTTCCAGATGGTTCATCCAGGCATTAATGTCCTGACCCAGTGGGAACATGCCGCTAAAATAGGGCTGGGTCAAAGGGAGTATGAACTGCGGGAATTGTAGTTCAGGAGGGATTTTGTGCATAAAGTGATTATAGGGGTGGACATCGGCGGCAGCAAGATACTTAGCGGGATTATTAACGCTGAGGGCCGCGTACTAATCAAGAGAAAAGAGCCTACTTTACCGGAGCGCTCTGCCGGGGATATTATGGATGGCATATGTGCCACGATAAATGAACTTATGCAAATAAGCGGAATAACCCCGCCAGATATTCTGGGTATAGCCGTGGGGGCACCGGGACCGATTGAATATATTACCGGTGTTGTGAAGGATCCCCCCAACCTAAATTGGAGAGATTTGCCTCTCCGAGACGAGCTAAGCAAAAGATTAGGGAGACAACTTTTGCTGGAAAATGATGCTAATATAGCTGCGTTGGGGGAATGGAAGTATGGCAGTTCCAAGCTTAGTGAGCATTTAATATATATGACCGTCAGCACTGGAATTGGAGGCGGGATTATTATTGGGGGCGAATTGTACCGGGGCAGAGACGGCGGGGCGGGAGAATTTGGCCGGATGAATATCCAGATGAGCGCCGGGCAGCACTCGGGTATACTCGCTGCGGATCTGGAGGGACGAGCATCGGGGACAGCCCTGGCCCTGCAAGCCCAACAACTGATCAAGACTGGTGCCGGGCAGGCCCTTTTGGATTTCTGTCCGGCAGGTAATCCAATCACGGCGCGAGAAATTGGCGCAGCAGCCCGGAATGGAATACCCGAAGCCCTGGGGATTATTCAAAAGGCGGGTCAATGCCTGGGTATAGCTATTGCCAATTTGGTTAACATCTTTAATCCCGAGCGGTTTGTTTTGGGGGGAGGGACGGCCCTGGGGCTACAGGACTTTTGGTCTGAATCAATCCCGAAATATTTGGAGACGGGGGTGTCTGCTTCGCTGCGGCATGATCTGACCATAGAATTTACGGCCCTGGGTGAAGACATTGGCTTGCTGGGTTGCGCTGCGGCAGTCCTGCAAGAGGCGGAAAAAAGACGGGATATGGCTAAATGATAAAAGCCAGGAAAGGCGGGAAAACAAACGATGACTGCAGAAAAAATGGCGGCCTACCTGTGGGATTTGCCGGAACAGTTCGCGGCGATACTGGAGCAGGGGATTAAGCTGCCGGCACAATATCAGCGGGAATACCGCAATATAGTGGTTACCGGTTTGGGTGGTTCAGCCATTGGAGGGGATATACTGCGGACTTATGCCCTATCTCAGGCCCGGATACCCGTGCTGGTCAACCGGGATTATGATCTGCCCGGATTTGTTGACAGCAACAGTTTGGTTTTGGTGGTTAGCTACTCAGGAAATACCGAGGAAACACTCAGTGCCTACCGGCAAGCCGGGCAAAAGGGAGCAGCCGTTATAGCGGTTACCAGCGGCGGTAAACTTGCAGATATGGCTGATAATGATGGTGCAGCAGTGGTGCAGGTACCAGGGGGCTTGTCACCTCGCGCGGCTACTGGTTACTTGTTTGCACCCCTGGCTCTTATTCTGGCCGAGATAGGAATAATGCCAGGGGCAGCCAATGATCTGGAGGAGACGATCAGGATTTTACGGGATGTTCGCCAGGCCATTCACCCCGGGGTTGATGATAACCAGGCACGCATGATGGCCAGAGAGCTAAAAGGTAATTTGCCTCTAATCTGGGGAACTACAGCTCATTCGGAAGTTGCCGCCCTGCGCTGGAAAACCCAGATCAACGAAAATGCCAAATGTCCCGTATTTTACAACGTCTTTCCAGAATTAAATCACAACGAAATTGTAGGTTTTGAAGAACCCAAACATATTCTGGACCACCTGGTAGTAATAATCTTAAGGGATTCAGGGGATCATGAAAGGGTACAGAAACGGATCGAGATCAGCAAGGGTATTATTGCTGACAAGGTGAAAAAAGTCATAGAGGTAGAAACGAGGGGAGAGTCTTTTCTGGCTAAATTTTATTCGTTGGCCTATATCGGTGACTATACCAGTTTCTATTTGGCTTTGGAATACGGGATAAATCCTACTCCGGTGGATACTATTGATTATCTGAAATCGGAATTGGCCCGCTGATGGGGGAATAAAATGGGTTCCTTATGTCCGGGTAATATCTGATATAATTAATAAGGGCTGAGAAAATGGAACTGATAAGAAATTACCTGATAGATGCCGGTCAGCATATGGCGTTACAAGGTAAGGGGGAAGTACTGTGACTGAGGAAACGACCAAAATGCATGTTTTAATCATTACTGGTTTATCAGGGGCAGGAAAGACCCAGACTGTCAACTGCCTCGAGGATTTGGATTACTACTGCGTGGACAACATGCCTCCGGCCTTATTAGGAAAATTTATCGAATTAAGTCTGCAATCTGAAGGCAAGGTGGATAAAGTAGCGCTGGTCATTGATGTTCGGGGGGGAGATTTCTTCCACAACCTTTCACAATCCCTGCATGAGATGGAAGAAAATCAGCTCGCTTATGAAATACTATTCCTGGAAGCCTCGGATGAGGTGCTGGTGCGCAGATTTAAGGAATCCCGGCGCAGGCACCCCCTGGCCCCGAATGACCGTCTGCTGGATGCGATCCGCATGGAACGCAACATTTTGGAAGAACTGAGGGGCAGAGCTAATGTCATTCTGGATACGTCCGATACTAGTCCGCGGCAGTTGAAAGCCAAGTTAACCGAACTCTACAGCGAGAGTCTAACCGGTAGTTTTTCGATAAATGTGGTATCGTTCGGTTATAAGATGGGTATACCCCTGGACTGTGATATCATGATTGACGTACGATTTTTGCCCAACCCTTTTTATGACCCGCTTATGTCCAAGCAGACCGGGGAGGATGAAGATGTCATTCGTTATGTAATGGAATCTCCAATCACCAAGTCCTTTTCCAGGAGATTCTTGAATTTATTAAAGTTTTTAATCCCTCACTACATCCAGGAAGGCAAAACCAATCTGGCCATATCGATTGGCTGCACGGGTGGTCAGCATCGCTCGGTGGTACTGGCCAACTATTTAGGTCAGCGACTGCTTAAACAGGGCTATAATGTGATTGTCAGACATCGTGATGTAGCTAAATATAAAAAGGAGGTATGAAGCGGCTATACTTTAAAGTATAATATGATATAATAGTATATAGTAAAAAACTATTGGAGGCAAAATATATGAAGCTATATACTATGAA